>NZ_AP017312.1:2985000-3257500 GCF_002355375.1 Aneurinibacillus soli
GAGCCACACGCTCAGACGTTTCGATCGGATGAACTGCAGCCGATGCTTTCCCACCGCCGTCCGATACAAGTACGACGTCCTCAGCAAGCAAAGACAGTACGGAATTAATGTTATTTTGCGTAAGTGCCGCAATGAACCGCTGTACCCATTCTTCTCCCGCCGCCTCGGCTCTAATCGGCTCTTCTTCGGAAATCCCCATTTTCCCCCGAGCACGGCTCATCAGCTTGCGGCAGTTCACCTCACTTTTGTCAACAAATTCAGCAATGATTGGGTAATCAAAGCAAAGCGCTTCTCGCAAGACAAATATCGTTCGCTCGGCCGGAGACAACCGCTCAAGCAGCACAAGCATGGCATACGACAACAAATCGCTGCGGACGACAGATTCGAATCCATCTCCATCCGGGGTTGCTATCGGCTCAGGGAGCCATGGACCCACATACTGTTCCCTCCATCTTCGTGCCGATTTAAGTAGATCGAAACAGCGATTCGTGACCATTTTGCACAAATACGCTTTCGGTTCCTCCAGATGGTCGAGATGCAACTTGTAAACTTTCATAAATACATCTTGAACCACGTCCTCCGCGTCCGTAACCGAACCAGTCAATTGATAGGCAAGCGTAAACAGCAGCGCCTTATATTTCTGGTAAAGTTCTGTCATCCCCATTTCCCCCCTCCTAACAACTCTCCCTTCTACTGTACTAAACTTGCAGAATCCCAGGTGAACTTTCTAATTTTTAAGCCAAGTTTTCCCGTGAGTACAAAGTCTAGTCCCCATTGACGAGCCCATACCAGCCCCTGTTCCGGGCCCAAACCGATGCAGAAGAGATCCATATACGCCTGATGAGAAGGAGCCGGGCGATTGCTCAAATCTGCCGCGATCACTTTTGCTAGTCGATTTGCTTGCGGAATTGCTTCCTTACACGTCATCCTGTCCGTCCGACCACTTACCGGATCTGTAATGTGGGCACAGTCCCCAATACTGTAAACGCCTTGTACCTCTTTGACACGATAACTGGCATCTACAGCAATCTGACCATCGGGTGTGAGTGGCAATCCGAAGCTGCGAAGTGCAGGATTAGGCAGCAGACCGAGCGTCCAGATACATAAGCCGACAGGAATTGGCTTGCCATCAGCCAGCAACAGCCGACCGTCCTTCTCTTGCACGGCTTTGCACCGATGAAGAACTGTGACTCCATTACGCGTAAGAGCACGTTCTAGTTTTCGTCCTACCTTAGCGGGGCCTTCTGGAAAAAGCCTATCCTGCGCATTAACAAGGAAAATTCGAATGTCTGCCGGATCAAGTTGTAGAGCTACGGCTTCCTGGCGCATAGCGTAACCCAATTCAGCGGACGTCTCAATGCCGCTAATACCTGCGCCCGCAACCGCAACAGTCAGCAATCGTTGACGTTCAATCGTATCTGTTTCATTAGTTGCCGCAAGCAAATTCTCCTGCCAGCGCTGTCGGATGCTAGCCGCAGCATTCAAGTCTGTGAGAGCCATTCCACCCTGCTCAGGGGACGGCTGCCGGATCACGCTGCCAACTGCAACAACCAGAATATCATAGTTTATATGGTGTGAAATCCCTTCAACGTCTTCATATTGCAGTCGTTTTTCCTGGCTTCTAATCGTCGTTACCGTACCTTGAAGGAAGGAAACCCCCTCTGAAAATATCCCTGACCAAGGAATTGTAATCGTTGCGTCTTCGGTAGCCGGTTTAAATAACAGCACTTTTCTCAGATGATAAGGCTGTTTATCAATCAGAATAATCCGCAGTGGGATCCCGTGTGTAGTTTTTCTAATGGCGTTAATTGCATTAATCCCAGCGTATCCGCCACCAATAATGATGCATGTTCGTTCTTTCATGTTTTGCGGACAGGACACTCGCGACTTCAGTCATGAGAGGAATGGACGCTACAAAAACGGTGGGGGCGATCGACCTCATCAAGTTTTTGTACATCCCTACCATACCCTGTCCTTCCTCCTTTGTTCGTAGTATAATGAGAACAAGAGAAAACCGTTGGGTAGCTTTGCTACTAAAGGCACTCTTTGTTCTTGGACAACTCAATGTATGAGGTTGGTAGCAGGAAGTCGTTACTACCGTAAAACATTGAACGAATAACAGAAATCCGTCCATCGTGGAAAGTGAAGTACTGATGACGGTGACTATATAGGCAGGACCTGTATAGTCGGGCAGTGTCAACTCGCCTATCGTACCGCCACGCTAAGGAAGGAGTCTCACGGCGTTTGCACTTCCGGGCAGTTACAAGCTTGCGACTTCAGTCGTGAGTAATTGACACAAATCCACTCCTTTTAGCTGATTTGCACATATAACGACATGCCTAGTCAGTTTGTGACATGAACGCAAGAAATTAGCTTACCTTTTTAGACAAAAATAAAGGCCACCTACCGCATTTGGCAGGTGGCCATACTATTCCTATTTAACTGTATCGCTTTGGTTTGCTATGCTTCACACTACGCTATACAGCGTATGAGACACTATTGAAGAATAATAAAATCTCCGATATAAGCGTTATTATTGAACGGTATTAAATTATGGTGTAACTACACCAACGCTATAATAAGGATAATCCATTTGCTTTTGGATTCTCATTACGGCTTCTTTTCCGGCAAAAAGTTCGCAGATATACAGCCCAAGATCAACCGATGTGGCTACGCCTCCCCCGGTAATGATGTTTCCATCCCTTACAATTCGCTCGTTTTTTATCTGCTCGGTATATAAACTAAGAAGAGCCGAAGCACTTGGATGAGTCGTTGCCTTTTTTCCTTCTAAGAATCCAGCAGCTCCTAAAAGGAGAGAACCGGTACATACAGAAACTTTATATGGTACTTCTTTCGCCGTCTTTATCCAATCAATAAACTCAGGTACATGAATTAGTGTTCTGGTCCCCATCCCACCAGGGATAAATATCAAATCATATGCTGATAAATCTGGACGTACGTTATGTACATTGTATGTAATCCCACGATCATCATTTACTTGCTCACTAAAAGCACACAAATCCCAACTCAAATCTTCGATAAACCCCATTGTTTTTAATCGGGTAATGCCATCATAAAAGCCTACAAAGTCTAGAGATGTAACTTGTTCAAAAAGAATAAAAGCAATTTTCACTAATAATCCTCCTAAAGAATCGAGATACTGATTTTCACTTTTCTTCCCCTACATTTTCCTGATATTATATACCTTATTCTGCTAACACAAAAGGTTTAATGGAATGCTCGGAGAAAGAAATGGGGCAAGCGTTATGCGCAGCTTTATCTAAAAGGGAGCGGCAAGTAAATTAAATAATCCCAATAAAAAAGCAGTTTCATTGTCGTATTGACTATGAAACCGCCCTTGTTCATTTTTTAGCCATCCCGCTCCCGCTTTCGCCCCTCATTCTCCGCCCGGTACTTCTTCCAGGCGAAATACCCTAACCCGCTGACAATGCACGAGGCAAAGAGGGCAATAATCAAAATCGGTGACTGCGGTGGAATCCCAAGCCCAAATGTAGATTGCTCCTTGCCAAGGAAAATGATCTGCGTCTGCCGGTTCAGCTCTTCCAGCGCATTCGTAATCCCATCCCAATTGTAATCCTGCTTCCGCGTCTCCTGTATAAGAAAGCTGTAAACGGAATACAGTGCCTCCATATTTTGCGCCGATGTATGAATGCTCATCGCTGGCTTCAATGTCTGGTACAATTGCAAATTTTGCGTAAAGGCGCGGGCGAACTCATTTTGCTTGCGGCTCGCCACAAGCAGCATCATTTTATTGATATGCTCCTGATACGAATTATAATAATTTTTCCAGAGCGGCTCTGATTCGTGCGTCAGACTGTCAATCGTCAAGCGTACCTGCAGCGCGTGCCAGATCAAGCGATTCGGCTCTGCCTCAACGGATGCGAATGCACGCTTCGCCTTTATGACCGTATCAGTTAACGCATTGACCGCTTCAAGTGACAATCCTTTAGGAGGCTTCGCTTGCGCCACAAGCATACCAAGCTCAGCAAGTTGTTTCTTAGCTTCACTATACTTGCCTTCTTTTGCAAGCCGATACACGTCCTCTGACAATCCATCCATCTTCTGATAGACTGATTGTGTTTGTCCGATAACCGGAGGCGGAGATTCCGCTACCCGCCTGCCAATCCCCATATACAACGCCGCTCCCAGGCAGGCGATTACGACAAAGAGTACAATTACTTTTTTCACGTCTCGTCCTCCCCCTCTTATCCTCATATGTATGAGAATAGGGACAAGGATATGCGCGTAATTATGTACGAGCTCGGTAAAAGCGAACCAGGCTATAAATAAGTGCGAGACTCACGAAACTCAATCCGACAGTCGCAAAGCCAACTATATGATCGTACGGTTCCAGCTGCTCGGCCAGCCATGGATGAATATCAAGCGTATAATCAAGCAGATCATTAAGCAGCGTCCAGATGGCAACATACCCGATATGTCGCAGACGAATGGTATAGAAGCGAGCGTACAACAAGGACTCCACAGCCATCCCACCGTGTGAAATCATCAGCATGTAGTGCTGCCAGCTCAACGTATCGCCGCAAGCGGCCCCTGCGATGATGACCCCCACTGCCCACACACCGTATTTAAAACTCGTAACGGAAGCAAACGCCTCCAGCGCCGGGATACTGCGCCCAAGCGTATATGTAAGAAGTACGAGCGTAAAGAGCGTGCTCGCTGTCGGGCTGTCCGGCACAAATATGCGCAGCCATGCCGGATGCGTGTCTGCCAGCTGATCCCCGTACCAGATGAACCCGTATACGGAACCAAGCCCGTTAATGACAATCATCGTCCACAAAAACCACGGCGCGCGCAGTTGGTGGACAAACCAATTCCAAAGAAACATCCTCTTCATCCTTTGCGAAATGTAGTGAAATCCACGAAAAAAGGAGCTTGCTCGATTGTCATGATCGACTTTGAGATAGCTCCTCTTTATCATACTTGACTGCTTTCGAATACTCAATCACGGAATTCGGCAGCTACTACTAACTTCCCAGACAGCCCTTAAAGGTCTGGTCGTGATGCCTGAATTTGTTTTAATTCAGTGGTCAGCCGATTAAAGTTCGCTTCATCTTTGTTTTCAAGAGCTTCGTCAATCCGTTTATATAAACTCTCTGTGCGGTACTTGTAAATCGCCTCATCAAGAACCATTTCAGCTAGTAAGCTCAGCATTGAAGGATTAAGGATGCTCGGTTTTTGCTTTTCCATTACGTTCCCTCCATTTCAAGATTGCACGCTGCTGTTTACTCTGCTTCATCTGAAAATCTGGTGCCATCATCTTGCATTCTTAAATAGTTTAAATTTTCTGAATTATTCACTTCAGGCGATTCGCTCTTCGCAAAGAAACGAATCACTGTCTTTCTTTATCATATTCTCGTCCGGCTATTGTGTCCGCAGTGTTTTACAATTTTGTGTTTTTATTTAGTATGATCCTGCCCCACTCGGTTATAGAATAAACGCGGCTTCCCGATTGCAGGGTTCCTGTACGAAGCAGCCCCAGATAAGCCATCATCGAAAGCATTCTGCGCCGAATTACCACCTCTTGTGTATCGTAATAAAACCCATGTGTCCAGTTCGAAAGAGCCTGCACCAGTTTCTCCTCCTCTAACCAGCTTCCCACACAAACACGGGCAATCAGCATCCAGAGACTTTCCATTGCAGGAATCGCTTTTTTGTAAGACAAGATCCAGAAATGTACAAGACGTTCCGCTATCTCGCCTCTCTCCCATTCCTGCTGTGCGACACGCTGTATCCCTTCTTCTGTCAAATACAGCCCAATGTCCCTCTCCTGTACCCATCGCTCATAATGCACATAGTCGTACAAAAGTGCCAACCGGTCCGGATATGCACGAAACATCCGGCCATATCCGAAGCGCCATTCCTTCCCTACAAGAAGCGGTTCAGATACCACAAACAGCTCCATCAGCTTCAACTGATGCTTGCGGTACATCGCCCCCTCCTTCGAAAGTGGAATGCTCTCACTTTGTATATAAGTAAGAAGTGTACGCACATCTGATGCAAGCGCGAATGTATCATCGCGATACTCATCAGGTGTCGTATAATAACCATATGCAGCATTCTGTACTTCTTTAACAAAAATCTCACGCCAGCACACACGAAGATCATCCGGCATCGCATACGTAACGATCCCGTTCACATTCCGCATCCGAAACAACCAGCCAGCGGCAAGCGCCCGGTCAATCAGTCTGTCATACCCACCGTCCTCGCCGCATGCACGCCTGGCTTTGCTCATGAGTCCTTCTTGCGTATACTGTGTCTTTTTTTCATACACCAGCATGAGAAGAAATCGTTTTTCCGCCCAAGTGAGAGCCATATACAATTCATTCAGAAACAACCGAGATGTAAAGCGGCTGTACAAGCTTTGAATGAGTTCATGTTTGGAATTCCGGTTGCACTCGAGTTCATAGACACGCGCCAGTTGATGCAACTGCGCAATGTCTGCATATCCAAGCGTTTCGGACAGATTCATGCGTATGTCACCTCTTTTCCCCAGTATTAACCGAAAAAAGGATGGGATATACGGGGGCTGTGCTAAAAATGTACTTGTGTTTTTGGTGGAATCGCGCAACTTTAGTGGGGGAGTCGAGAAGAGAGAAGCCGTTCGCTCGGGTACGCTTGGCGGGGAAGTCTAAACTGTCCGCTCCAGAAGCCCGGCGAACTCGCCCGCAAAAGGTACCCACGATGTTTTTCATGGACGGATTGCGGGCAAAGGCCCGTTCGCCAGTCTCCTTCCGCTAGGGGACAAGCGTACAGACGCTCTCTTGCTTCTCTCTTCTCTCCTCCCAACAACGTTTCGATTCAAAAAAGACAAAGTCCAGAATGTACGGCAAAGCCGTACTAAAAGTGTACTTGATTGATGGACTTGCCCAACTTTCGGCAGGAGCGGAGAAGGGAGGCATCACGGAACGCCTGTACGCGCGTTGCCCAGCGGAAGGGATCTGGTGCACGGGCTTTTGCCCATAACCCTTCTGCGAAATATCTTCATCGTCCTTTTATGGGCGAGTGCACCGGAGCACCGGAGTCCTGGAGCGACCAGATTCACTCCCCTTGCCAAGCGTACCGAAGTGACAGATGCCTCCCTTCTCCGCTCCTCCACTGCACATTGGACAGATCCATCCCCTCCAAGCCTCCTCAAATGCAAAAAGGAGCGCTCTCAGCTGACACGCTAAGATCGCTCCTTTTTTATTTTATACCCGACCGGCAGACAACTGCTCATATCGTGCGCGCACATCATATACACTTTCGCCTTCTGCCATTGCTTCCTCGTAGCAAGCAAGCGCTTCTTCGATATCACTGACGCCTTCTGCGGCACGGCCTTTCCAGTACCAGTAAGCCGGATTGTCTTCATCGATCTCGCGCAGTCGGCTCGCCAGCGTATCAATCTTGCGCCACTGTTCTACTTCCGCAAGCAGCGGCAAGTAGCCGTCTAATAGTTTTTCTTCTTCAATATGTAATCCAAGTGCCTGTTCATACACAGCCAGCGCCTGCTCCTGCATGCCAAGCTGCCAGAGAGCATCTGCAAGCAGCGGATACGCGGCCATATACTCCGCATCCAGGTCAATTAGCCGGGCAAGGTGTCGGACAGCTGACTGCCACTGTCCAAGCTGACTGCGCATGACACCTGCTCCATACAGCGCTTCGGCCTTTTCGTTCTGTTCTGCCGCTTGCTCAAACAACGAAGCCGCTTTCTCGAATTCTCCACTCTGTGCAGCCAGGCGTGCGATTTCAAGTCCGATCTGCTCATCCTCTTCAAAATTTTCGAGCTGCTGCCACTTCGCAAGTGCCCGGTCTCCTGCGCCCTGTTCCGCGTACAGGCGCCCGAGTAAATAACTAATCTCCTCATTATCCGGGTCAAGTTCTTCGGCGCGCTCCAGATAACGAATCGCCACCTCTTCAAGCCCTTCCATCAAATACAACTCGCCAAGTAGGGCAAACACACGCGCATCATCCGGACGCTCTTCCTTCATATCAATCAAAATAGACGCCGCTTCTTCTAATCGGTCGATGTCCATATACAGCGACACGCGATACAGCTCCATACTGACTCGTGTTTCCAAATCAATGCCTTCGTTTTTCCGATCAAACTCTTCTACGATGGACAGTGCTTCTTCTCCGTGCCCGAGTTCATGATACACACCGATTAACTCAACCATCAGCTCTGCATCCTCTTTATATTCACGGCGCACGCATGCAAGATCGGCTAACCCATTCTCAATATCGCCTGCTTCTAACAGCATCATGGCTCGCTCTACTTTTGTATATCCGTCCGTATTCATATTCACGCCTCCTGCTTCCTCTATTCTGTTTAAAAGAAAAAACCGTTCCATTCCGAACGGTTGGTCACTTTCGTTTGTCTTTCAATCGGGAAAGCCAGCCCATGCCTACCACAATAACCAGTATACCAAAAATAGCACTGAGCAAACCATAGTTTACTAACGTACCACTTTCTTTAGATACATCTTGATACAGGATCG
Organism: Aneurinibacillus soli; assembly: GCF_002355375.1. Taxonomy (GTDB): domain Bacteria; phylum Bacillota; class Bacilli; order Aneurinibacillales; family Aneurinibacillaceae; genus Aneurinibacillus; species Aneurinibacillus soli. The sequence continues at coordinate 2,993,517 of NZ_AP017312.1, forward strand.
GGTTCCCGGCACTGGCAATAATACCATATGTCATGCTGGACCCCTCTGACTTTTGCGGCTGCCTGGAACCTTCAGGAAGCACAAACTGATCAATAGACGCAATGCGGTCTGTGGCTGCCATTTCCGGTGATGAAGACGGAGCGGGTGCAGACGCACGCTCACTGATCAGTACCGGAATCGTAAACAAAACGAGCAGAACAGCCGCTAGCCCCAGAACGATACGACGCCGCAGGGTAGATAAGCCGACATCCTGCTTCGGAGTGGGAGCGGCCCATTTATTTTCTTCGAGTATGCGTGCCATTACCTGATCTGAAACCGAGATTCCTTGATACTCGGCAGGAAGTGCCGGAGAATGAAGGAACGATGATGTTTCCTCTATGTAAAATTCAAGTTCAAAGCGGCATGCCGGACACTGTTCCAGATGCCTGGCAATCCGAGCCTCCATCTCTTCCGGTAGGACCCCTTCTGCATAATCGGGGAGAAGGGGTATAATCATGTCACACTCTCTCAAGATTATTGCATCCCTTCCGCCTCTTCCAGCTGCGAGTCGAATATGTATGGCTCAAGCTGCTGCTTGATGCTAGTACGCGCCCGGAATAAGAGAGATTTAACAGAGCTAACCGTTGAATCGAGAATATCCGCAATTTCTTTATAATCAAGCTGTTCATATTCACGCAGAATAAGCGCCGTCCGCTGCTTCTCCGGCAGACGGTTGATCGCTTCCCGCACAAGATGAACTCTCTCTGTCCGCAATAACTCTGCTTCAGGTAGACGCATATCTGCCACTCGGTCCGGCTGTTCATTACTATCTTCGAGATACACTTCCGAGTTGCGACTCTTCCGCAATTCGCTTACTACGGTGTTGCGCGCAATGGTGTACAACCAAGTAGAAAATGTAGCTTCCGCATCCCGAAATGAATGCAGGCTGCGAAACGCCTTATAAAACGTTTCTTGTGTTAAATCTTCTGCTAGATTTTCCATATGATAGCTTTTTAGCATATGTAGTATAAATGCAAGAATACGACGTTCATAACGCTGGATTAATTCCGCATAGTAATCAACCCGGCCATCTTTAATTTCACGAATTAATTGAGAGTCAGTACGCAACGTTTAGTTTCCCCCTTGCTAGTTCCTGACCTTTTCCGACAAGATCCACTGTAAAAAACAAGCGTTCATCTTTCCTTATACGTAGACGAATGAAGGATACAAAAAGGTTGCAAGAATTTACGACATTTTTTGCGAAAAAAATGCAGGCGCACGATTCGCCTGCTTTATATTTATGGTAAGCGTAAATACTAGAAAAGTAAAACGCCATTTTTTTACTTACGATTCTCCCAAAAAAAGAAAAAATCATCCAGTTCTGTACGCAGTCCGCGCCCAATCCACACAAGTAACAGACTAAGCGTAACCGCAATCACATCCGTCCATGGATACACAAAAAACAGAAGGCGGATCGGCTCAGCAATAAGCGAACACCATCCTTCCGCAAATTCATACAGCGGCGTAACCATATGCGGACTTACACTCATCATCTTTAGCCAACCATGCAAAAAAAACGGGAATTGAAGCATAAGTACGCATGCAAGCTGACGCTTTCTTCCCAGACGAAAGCGGTATTTCCCGATATGGCCGAGCAACACATACATAATAAGCGCAGTTGAGCCTAGCACGAGAATCCCCATCTCATACAACAGTGCTCCTAAATCCCCAATGGCGAGCATACAATGGAGCATATAAGGAAACAACCATACCTTACAAATGACCAGAATCGCAATTACACTACTGCAAAGTCCGCCATAACGAAGCATCCGACTCCCCCCTTTTACCGGCCTGTCCGCTCTTTCCTTCTATAACGTAAGACTATGAATAAAAATGTGAAATATGCCGACAAATCTATGTTACAATTTGTCGACTAAATAGGGCTTTTCTGGCAGACTTTAGCATATTAAAATGAATCATGTACTGGTTAAGGAGGAGTGGCCAATGGAGGAGAAAAGATTGATTCAGTTAATTAAAGAGAAGCAAGGTGTAATGCATACTACCTATTTGCATGCGGGAAAAAACTTAAGAGACGAGAAAGTATTGGCCGCAAGCGAAGAAATCGATCATTTGATCAATGCCATTATGCGCAGACAAATATTCACACATAAAATAGGTTTTACGGAAGGACAAGACACCTGTCTACATCTGTCTACATCTCACAGTTAGGCCGTAATTTCATGAGAGAAAAGAAAAAAGCAGTACTTTTCTTTTCTCTCTATATTTTTTCTCAGAGAAAAATAAACAAAAAAAAGACCGCTTTGGCATCAATGTGCAAAGCGGAATGGGATACTCCCATATATGGATAGGAGTGGAGAGAAACCATACTATGATAATAATTATATATGGTTTCTAGCAAATGTCAATATATTGTTTATATTTATTTTTCATCCGGAAGCTGAACGGTCTGAATCAGCTCAAAAAAGCCCGGGAACGAGACATTTACCGCTTCCGTCTGCGTAATCCCTGTTGTACCTTCTGCAACAAGCCCTGCAATCGCCATCGCCATCCCAATGCGATGATCGCCATGGCTGTCACATACCGCACCGGACAGCGTAGTTCGGCCTTGAATACGCATCCCGTCTTCTGTCGGTTCAATACCCGCTCCGAATTTGCGCAGCTCCGCTACAACGGTATCAATTCGATTCGTTTCCTTCACTTTTAACTCAGCCGCATCCCGAATGATGGTTGTGCCTTCCGCTTGTGTTGCAAGCACTGCAATGACAGGTACTTCATCAATCAAGCGCGGAATCAGTGAGCCTCCGATTTCCACCGCTGTAAGTGGAGCATACTTGATCTCAATATCTGCTACTGGCTCCCCATTCACTTCCCGCTCATTATGCAGGGTAAGGTTCGCTCCCATCTGCTTGAGTACATCAATGATACCGGTCCGGGTCGGATTAACCCCTACATTCCGGATCATCAGATGGCTGTCTGGCACAATCGCTGCCGCCGCAAGCAGAAAGGCAGCGGATGAGATATCGCCCGGCACATGCACATCTCCCGGTGATATAAGCTGCTGTCCACCACGTACGCGAACTCCGCCATCGAATGACTCCATGTCTACCCCGAATGAACGCAGCATCCGCTCTGTATGGTCGCGGGAGCATTCGGGTTCATATACAACGGTCTCCCCCTCAGCCTGCAGTCCAGCCAAAAGCACGGCTGACTTGACCTGTGCGCTGCTTACAGGAGAGTGGTACTCCACTCCATTCAGTTTGCCTCCACGTATAGACAGCGGCGTGTATTCGCCATTCTGACGTCCCGCAATATCGGCTCCCATCTGGCGAAGCGGCCCTGTTACCCGCTTCATCGGACGGCGGGCGATCGATTCATCCCCGATCAGCACACTATGAAATGGTTGCGTGGAAAGAATCCCCATCATCAATCGAATGGTCGTTCCCGAATTGCCGATATCCAGGATATCCTGCGGCTCTGTCAGCCCGAACCAGCCCTTTCCCTGTACCGTTACATTTTCGCCGTTCTGCTCAATGTCGATGCCGAGTCTACGAAAACACGAAATCGTACTTAAGCAGTCCGCACCCGCGAGAAATCCATCAATCCGTGTCGTACCTTTCGCCAGCGCACTAAACATGACTGCACGATGTGAAATGGACTTATCACCCGGCACACGTACATCTCCATGAATACGCCCGGCACGTTTTACAGTTTGCATGTCTTTCCCTCCTACTCCCTCTGATATACTGTATAGCCACGCTCCTGCAAGAGCACAACCGCCCGCTCCACATCTTCCTGGCTGCGGAATGAAAGACGCAGCACCCCGAGGATATCCTCGCGTGTCTCCATGATACGGACGTTGGTCAAATTGATCGTATGTTCGCCGAGAAGCGTTGTAACTTTCCCGATGACACCCGGCTCGTCTGGAATGTCAAGATACAGTTCAAAGTACGAGGCAATCGCACCTTTCTGCTTCTCCGGCAGTCCATCCCGATACGCTCTTGCAGACGCAAAAAACTGCTCAATCCCAGGGCCATCTGCTTTCTCAATTAAGTCAATCATCGAATCGAGCACGGTGCGCCAATCTTGCGCAAGCTGCTTCATAACCGGACGATTGCTTAACAAAATATCACGCCACATTCGCGGATTGCTCGATGCAATACGTGTAATATCCCGGAAACCACCGGCGGCCAGTTTACGATACCAGCTTTCCTCATCTTCACAATTCGCGACAAGATTTACAAGAGAAGACGCGATAATGTGTGGAAAATGACTGATCGCCCCAACGACTTCATCATGCTTCTGTGCATCCATCACCACTACTTTGGCGTTTGTCGGTGCCAGCAGTACTTTCATATCATCTACGACTTCCACAGGCGTTCCGTCCGTAGGTGTCAGCACAAAATACGCATTTTCAAACAGTCGATCATGAGATGCCTCCACGCCAGACTTATGCGAGCCTGCCATCGGATGTCCCCCGATAAAATGCACACCCCGCTGTGCAAAGCCGTGTGACAGCTCCATCACCGCTACTTTCGTGCTTCCTGTGTCGGTAATGACCGCACCTGGTTTAAGTGGCGTATAACGCAAGAACGAAATCAACTCCTGCAACTTCCCTACAGGTGCACATAAAAAAATAAAATCTGCTTCCGCCACTGCCTCAGCCAGCTGATTCGTTCCCCGATCCAGCACGCCGAGTGACAGCGCCATCCGCAAATTATCTTCGACTACATCAAAGCCTGTAATATGTACGTCTTTATTTTTTTTAAGAGAGAGGGCTAACGAACCGCCAATTAGCCCCACCCCGAGAATTGCTACCTCTGTCATTGCATGCCTCTCCTCTATCCTATACCGGTGTGAGAACAGATTTAAGCGCTGCGATCATTTTTTCGTTCTCATCCCGGCTACCAATCGTTACTCGAATTGCCTGCGGGAACGCCCGAATAATCACGCCCTTGCTCATCATCGCCTCAAAAATCTCACGTGGATTCCGCTCCGGTAAAATATATACGAAGTTCGTCTCTGATGGATAGTAGGCAAGCCCAATCTCATCAAGTGCCGCATACACTTGCGCCAGTCCTTCTGTATTCGCCTGCTTGCATTTGGCCACGAACTCCTGATCGGCCAGAGCCGCAAGCGCTGCTTTTTGCGCCAGACTGTTCACATTAAACGGTTCACGCACACGATTGAGCTTATCAATTATGCTCTCATCTGCCAGTCCGTATCCAACACGAAGGGCCGCGATACCGTAAATTTTGGAGAATGTACGAAGAACGATCAGATTTTTATGTTCTTTTATCAGTTCAAGCGCATTCGGGAAATCAGCGTCTTTCACATACTCCACATATGCTTCATCAAGCACAACAAGCACATGTTCCGGCACTTGTTTCAGGAGAGCCGTGAGCTTGTCTTTGTTAATCGTTTTACCTGTCGGATTATTCGGATTGCAAATCCACAGTACGCGTGTATCCCAGTTAATGCTTGCCATCATGCCATCAAGGTCATGATCGCCATCAATACATGGCACTTCAATGACATCAGCGCCTTCAATGGTCGCATTTGTTTTATATACACTAAACGTTGGCGTTGCCATAACCGTATTCATACCCGGTTGCAAATACGCACGAGTAATAAGCATAACAATCTCATCGGAACCGTTGCCGAACATCAGCTGCTCTTGCGACACATTCAAATGGCTCGCAACAGCCGCACCCAGCTCCAGGCAGGCACCATCTGGATAAATTGATAGACTGTCAAGTTGTGCGGTAATCGCTTCTTTTACTTTTGGCGAACAGCCGAACGGATTCTCGTTCGATGCGAGCTTAATAACCTCGGTAAGACCGAGTTCACGCTTCACATCCTCGATCGGCTTACCCGGTTCATACACGGGAAGAGTTACAATCTGGGATTTTGGAATCATAATTTCACCTCAAAAATAGATAGTTTACGCTTCATTCATCATACCCCAGATTGCAGAAGTTTTACAAATTTTTTTACAACAGCCAGGCCCTCCTGCTTCGTCTCTGCCTGACTGAGCAGCGGCTCTGCCTTGCGAATCGTGTCCAGCAATGCGCTGCCGACAATGACCCCGTCACAGTGCGGCGCAAGTGCTGCCACTTGATCGGGTGCGGAAATGCCGAATCCAACTGCTACTGGCACGTGTGCATAACGCCGCACAGCTGCCAGGAAATCTGTAATGTCCTCACGTAGCTCGCTACGTACCCCTGTCACACCAAGAGACGATACACAGTAGATAAATCCCTGTGCCTGCTCGGCAATCATCTGTACCCGCTGCGCGGACGTAGGGGCGACAAGCGAGATGAGCGGGCGGCCGTATTTCCCCCCCAGTGCGTTGATCTCTTCCGCTTCTTCAAATGGCAGGTCCGGGATGAGAATGCCGTCAATCTCTGCCTTCTCCATCGCGTCATACAACCGCTCCGGACCAAATCGCAGCACCGGATTGATGTACGTAAACAAAATGACTGGAATGTACACCCCGGCCTTACGCATGTCACGCGCCAGTTCAAGCGCACGTTCCATCGTTACACCGTGGGCGAGCGCCTGTGCAGACGCGTTCTGAATCGTTGGACCGTCCGCGAGTGGGTCGGAATATGGTACCCCAAGCTCAAGAATCGAAGCGCCCGCCTCCTGAAGAGCCAAAGCAAGGTCAACGGTATACTCTGGTGCTGGATAACCGGCCGTCATAAATGGGATAAATGCCGGTTTTCCAGCGTGAAATGCGGCTGCGATTCGCGCCGCACCGTGCCCGGCTGTCGTATTCATGCTCATAACTGTGCGCCCCCTTCTTCTCGTTCATAAATCTGTGTGACATCTTTATCTCCGCGCCCAGACAGGCAGACAACGAGTACTGTATCTGTGCTTAGTGTAGGAGCAAGCTTCACTACTTCCGCAATCGCATGCGCACTCTCAAGCGCCGGGATAATCCCTTCGGTCGTACATAACAGACGGAGTGCATCAAGCGCTTCTATATCGGTTACCGCATGATACGATGCCCGACCACTGTCGTGCAAATGTGCATGTTCCGGTCCGACACCCGGATAGTCAAGCCCTGCCGATACGGAATATGGCTCGATGATCTGCCCGTTCTCATCCTGCAACAAATACGTCATCATGCCGTGCAACACGCCTCGGCTGCCTTTGGCGATGGTCGCCGCATGCTTCTCTGTGTCTACCCCCTGCCCGGCCGCTTCGACACCAATCAACTTTACATCGGCATCATTCAGGAATGGATAGAACATTCCCATCGCATTACTGCCGCCGCCCACACAAGCGACAATGTAATCCGGTAGTCGCTCTTCTACACGCATGATCTGCTCGCGTGTCTCGTCTCCAATCACCCGCTGAAAGTCACGCACCATCTGCGGATACGGATGCGGTCCCACAACCGAGCCAATCACATAAAACGTCCGGTCCACTGTACTTACCCAGGAGCGAATCGCTTCACTTGTTGCATCCTTCAATGTGCCCGTTCCCGATGTAACCGGCACAACTTCGGCTCCAAGCAGCTGCATGCGGAATACATTGAGCTGTTGACGTCTCATGTCTTCTTCGCCCATGTATACTTTGCATGACAGCCCAAGACGCGCTGCGACGGTCGCAGATGCAACACCATGTTGACCCGCTCCTGTCTCCGCGATAATCTCGGTTTTCCCCATCCGCTTTGCCAGTAGGCCCTGTGCAAGCGCATTGTTAATTTTGTGTGCGCCCGTATGGTTCAAATCTTCCCGCTTCAAATAAATGCGCGCGCCCCCAAGTTTCTCCGTCAGCCGCTCCGCGTAATAAAGCGGAGTCGGACGTCCCGAATATTCACGCAACAAATACTGCAATTCTTCGAGAAATGCCGGGTCACCTATCGCTTCCTGATATGCTACTTCCAGCTCATCAAGTGCATTCACAAGTGTTTCTGGCACATAGCGGCCACCGTGTGCGCCGAATCGGCCTTTACTTTTATAAACTGTCTCTGTGTTCATATGCGTTCATCCTTTCGATCAACGTGCGAATTTTGTTCAGATCCTTCCGTCCATCTGTCTCTACCCCACTGGAGAGGTCAATACCGTCCGGCTTGTGCCCAGCAAGCAATTCGACTGCATTGCCTGCATGAATGCCCCCTGCCACGAACAGTTCGACCCCGTGCTCATGGCACCAGCTACGATACGGTGCGATGCGCTCCCAGTCAAAAGTTCGACCTGTGCCACCTGACTGTCCGGGTATGGCCGTATCCAGCAGCAACATATCAATGATCTCACTGTATGGTGCAAGCTCTGCGATGTCGTCTTTCCCTTCCATAGACAGTCCGACCGCTTTTGTAATACGGCAGTGAAATTTGTCTTTGACAGCCTTGCAGAAAGCAGCCGACTCCATGCCATGCAGTTGTACAATCGCAAGCGGCTGTTCACGAAATACAGCATCGATTTCTTCTAGAGAAGGATTGACGAACACACCCGCTGCCTTAGCACCTGCCGGAATATGACTGGCAAGTGCACCCCACTGTTCCGGTTCAATCCGGCGGCGGCTCGGCGCGAAGACGAATCCGATCTGATCCGGTACAAGCCGTTCTGCCGCCATTTGCTGGAGAGTGTCTTCTTCTGTAATGCCACAAATTTTCAGCTTTGCTTTCACAGTCCGTCTGCCCCCACACGGGATTGTGTCTGACCGACCAGGCTTATAACCGCCTGTGTCACATCAGCTTGACGCATAAAATGCTCTCCCACCAGCACACCGTCTACGCCGGACGCTGCCAGCTCAGCAATTTGCTCGGGCGCATAAATCCCCGACTCACTAATCTTTACAATCGAATCTGGAATATCAGAGAGCAGATCAAACGTCGTCGTAAGAGAGGTCGTAAATGTTCGCAAATCCCGGTTATTCACACCGAGTAAATCCGGTTCGATCGCCCCAAGCACTGTATCCAATTCAGACGCAGTATGCACTTCTACCAACACTTCCATCCCGAGCGCCCGCGCTTCTTCTGTCATCTCAATCATCTCGGTACGCGTTAGAATCGCAGCAATTAACAGCACCGCATCCGCCCCATTCGCTCGCGCTTCGTACAGCTGGAACGGGTCAATGTGAAAATCTTTGCGCAAAAGTGGTGTTGCATGCGCCACTTCCTCCCGGATGCGGCGCAAATACGACAAGTGTCCCTGAAAAAAATCTTCATCTGTCAGCACAGACATCGCCTCAACGTCCGCTTCTGTATATGCACGCGCAATGGTAAGTGGATCGAAGTCCGGACGAATCAGCCCTTTAGATGGCGATGCTTTTTTCACTTCCGCAATGACCCCGACCGCACGAGTTCGCCCTGTAAACCGCGCTTTCATCGACCGACACGGCGGTTGAATCGCAATGATTCGCTCCAGCTCCGCCTGCGGTGTTTCCTGTTTACGCTGTATCACTTCTTCTTGTTTTCTCGCTGTAATTTTACGAAGCATGGCTAACTCCTCCTGTTACTTGAATGATCTGTTCCAGCTTTTGCTGTACCCGTCCAGAATCAAGCAGCTCACTCGCAAGCGCTACGCCTTCGTGAATGGATGCGGCACGGTTGCTTACATACAGAGCCGCTCCGGCATTCAGCACAACAATATCACGGTACGCTCCACGCTCGCCTGCCAGTATGCGTTGAATAATCTCCGCATTGGCTTTAGCACCTCCACCCGCGACTGCCTCTATCGGATACACCGGAAGTCCGAATTCTTCTGGATGGATGATGCGTGAGATAACCTCGCCACCAGACACTTCGACCACATGGGTAGGGCCGCTAATGCTAATCTCATCCAGTCCATCCGCTCCCGTTACAACAAGCGCATGTTGAACACCAAGTTCGCATAGAGCACGTGCCGCGCTTTCTCCCATCTGTCTATCATATACCCCCATCAGCTGCCGATCCGCTCCTGCCGGATTTGTCAGAGGACCAAGTAAGTTAAATACCGTACGAATGCCAAGCTCCCGCCGGACGCCCGCTGCGTATTTCATCGCCGTATGATAAGTGGGTGCGAATAAAAAGCATACATCTGTTTTCTTCAAGCACTCTGCTGCCGCCTCCGGTGTCCCGGTAATCGTGACGCCGAGTGCTTCAAGCACATCAGCACTGCCGCTTTTGCTTGATACCGCCCGATTACCATGCTTGGCAACACGTGCGCCGCCTGCTGCTGCTACAAGAGCCGCCGCCGTGGAAATGTTAAAAGAAATGCCGCCGTCTCCTCCTGTCCCACACGTATCGACTAGCCCTTCGCCCATATTTGGAAATGAAATCGCTTTGCCACGCATTGCCCGCGCAAATCCAATAATTTCACTCACGGTCTCACCTTTGATCCGCAACGCTGTTAAAAAAGCCGCAATGCGAGCAGGTGGCACCTCACCGCTCATAATGCTCTCCATCGCTACCTGTGCGTTCGTACTCGATAACGACTCTCCTCTCATCACTTGCTCCAACACTTGCTTAATCATGACTTCTCATCTCCTCTAAACTCGTCATTTTCTCAGCTAGCGCTAACGCATGAAACATCGCCTGCGCCTTATTTCTCGTCTCTTCATATTCACTCTCTGGTACGGAATCAGCCACAATGCCTGCTCCCGCCTGCACGTACGCCATCCCGTCTTTGCATACAATCGTACGAATTGTAATGCACGAATCTAAATTGCCACAGAAGCTAAAATACCCAACCGCTCCCGCATAAAAACCGCGTGCCTCTCCTTCCAGCTCCGCAATAATTTCCATCGCTCGAAGCTTCGGCGAACCGGATACCGTCCCTGCCGGGAAGCAAGACAAGAGTGCATCGAACGGCTCTTTATCGGAAGCAAGCTCTCCACATACGTGCGATACGATATGCATAACGCGTGAATAATACTCTACTTCCATCTGCTGTGTGACCTGCACGCTGCCATAACTTGCAACGCGCCCAACGTCATTGCGCCCAAGGTCAAGCAGCATAAGATGCTCGGCCAGTTCCTTCTGATCCGCAAGCATATCAGCCGTAAGTGCGGCATCTTCTGCTTCGTTTTTGCCGCGTGGCCGCGTCCCAGCGATCGGACGGGTTTCGACTTTGTCACCCGTCACTTTCACAAGCAACTCGGGTGATGTACCAACAACGGACGTTCCTTCTGCTTCAAAATAATACATATACGGCGACGGATTCGTCAGGCGAAGAATCCGGTAAACGAGCAATGGATCTGCCTCTGACGGTGCCGCAAACCGCTGAGATAACACGACTTGAAAAATATCCCCTGCTGCGATATATTCTTGGGCTCGCTGCACCCGGTCTATGAACTGCTCTTTCGTCATGTTACTTGTAATCGACAGCGCCGCCCCTTCTCGCGGGATCGGACCCATGTGAGAAAGTCGAGTAGAAGAAGCAGTCAAGCGCTTCACAATCCGTTCAATTCGGCTGCATACACCTATGTATGCCGTCTGAAGTTCTGCCTCCTGTGCGTTATCTGGCACAAGCAGATTAACAATCACGCTTACTTCCTGGCGCACATGATCATACGCGATGACTTCATCAACGAACAGCAAATTCATCGTATCAAGTGCTAATTCGTCATGGGCTACTTTCGGCAATGCCTCGACAAACTGGAGCGTATCATAGCCGAGAAACCCAACCGCTCCCCCGGTGAAAGGAGGCATATCAGCAAGTCGTGGGCTGCGGAACTGATCAATGAGCGTGCGCAGCTCCTCAACAGGATTGCCTGGATATACTGTGCCGACTTCGCCTCGACGATACACATGCAGCGCACCATCCCGCACCCGGCATTTTAAAAACGGGTTCAGACCAATAAACGAATAGCGTGCCCAGCGCGTGCCGCCTTCCACACTCTCTAGCAAAAACGAATCCGGCTTACGCACGGTTTCATATAACTGAATGGGGGTCGCCTGATCGGCGAGAAATGAATAGCGAATGGGAATAACATTGTACGTACTGCCATGGTGCAGCACCTCTTCAAAAGATGGGGTATACATAGGGGAACCTCTCCTTTTCCGTTTATTCAGAAAAAGAGGAGTAAAGAGGGAAACCTATAAAACTGTATACAAAAAGGCCCGGAGCGCATACTCCGGACCTTCAATCTGTTCCGTTCATACGTAAACAGACGGTCGCCTCTCCGCTCAACTCTTCTCTTCTACTACTTCCTCATCTATCGCTCTCAACTTGCTCTCAACTAAACGCTAACCATACTGCTCACTTAACTGGTACTAAGCATAAACGTTCTTACCTATTGCTGTCAATTACTATTTTGCTTCGGCACGCAAGTCCGGTCTCAGAGCCGCAGCGCCTCCAAGAAATACATGACGCACCTCATGAATAGACTTTTCCGTGTTTACCAACATCATCACACGAACGCACTTGGCGAGACTTCCGGGAACGGGAATCTCGTTCGAGCAAAGAAGCGGCACAAGGTCCCATCCTTCAATTGCGCGTATTGCTCGTGCCGGAAATGCCGCATCCAGATCATGCGTGACGGTGATGATCACACTAGCCACATCATCTGCATGCAATTCATTGACCGCAATCAATTCATGCATTAACTGGCCTGTCGCAGCCAAAATACTACTCTCTTCATTCGCATCGACTGTAATCGCGCCGCGTATTCCACGTACTGCCATTACGCTTCTCCTCCTTCATACAGTTCGGCGAGCACAGCGCGCACCGGTTCTTCTTCTATGTTTTTATAAATATCAACTTTCCCAATCGCGGTTGGCAATACAAATACAAGCTTACCGCCCTCGCCTTTCTTGTCGCGGCGCATTACATCAAGCATCTCGTCCACATCAAGCGGAACCGGAAGCGCAACCGGAAGGCGATATTGACGCAGCACACGTACAGTGCGCTCACTTATATTCTCGGCAAGCCCCAGACGTTCTGCAAGGCGGGCAGCAGCGACCATACCGATCGCAACTGCTTCGCCATGATTAATGCCCTTATACCCGGTCAGTGCTTCAAACGCGTGACCGAACGTATGACCAAGATTCAAAATAGCGCGTAGTCCCTGTTCACGCTCATCCTGTGATACGACGGCAACCTTCACACTGCAAGCACGAAGCAAGGCTGCCTGCAGCAGTTCATGGTCGAACGCCTGTAAGCCATCGGCATTCTCCTCAAGCCATGTCACAAACGACGCATCCCAGATCAAGCCGTGCTTGATCACTTCTGCGAATCCAGACGCTACTTCACGCGGTGGAAGTGTGGTCAGCGCATTTGTATCATACGCGACGAGCTTCGGCTGGTGGAACGCACCAATAATATTTTTGCCGAGTGGATGATTCACGGCCACTTTGCCCCCGACACTGCTATCATGGGCAAGCAACGTGGTTGGCACCTGCACAAACGCGACACCGCGCATGTACGTTGCCGCAGCAAAGCCCGTAAGGTCACCAACGACCCCGCCTCCAAGTGCTAGGAAGGCGGATTTGCGGTCTAATCCTATTGTAAGCGCCTCTGTCATAATCTGCTCATAGATTGCCAGACTTTTCGCTTCTTCTCCTGCCGGAACGATAAAATGGTGGACGGCATAGCCGCCCTCCGTTAACAGCTGCACTGTATCTTCTAGATACAGCGGCGCGATATTTTGATCCGTTACGACAAACAGTTTACGCCCCGGTGCGATGCCTGCTTGTTGCAGCAGATCGGCAAGCTTCTGCCGCACACCTGGTCCGATCCAGATCGGATATGAACGCTCTCCAAGTTCTACCGTCAGACACTTCATGTCTTAAAACTCCTTTATGTGCGACAAATAAGCAGCATAGTTCGCTTTCATCTCTTCTAGCGAATCAGAACCAAATTTCTCGCACAGTGCATCCGCCAGCGTAAAGCTAACCACAGCTTCTGCCACCACGCTTGCCGCCGGTACGGCACAGCTATCAGAGCGCTCAATTGTCGCTTCGAATGTTTCTTTCGTATCGATATCCACGCTTTTCAGCGGCTTATACAGCGTTGGGATCGGCTTCATCACACCGCGCACGACAACCGGCATTCCATTTGTCATGCCGCCTTCAAGGCCACCCGCACGATTCGTGCTGCGTGCATATCCCTTTTGCTCGTCGAGAACAATCTCATCATGCACTTGCGAGCCCGGACGTGCCGCTGCTTCGAATCCAATGCCAATCTCTACACCTTTAAACGCCTGAATACTCATCATCGCCTGCGCAAGGCGTCCATCGAGCTTGCGATCCCACTGCACATGCGAACCAAGTCCGATCGGCAGCCCGTCTGCGATTACTTCGACGATGCCGCCAAGTGAATCACCGTCTGCTTTTGCCTTATCAATTAGATCCATCATGCGCTGGCCCGCTTCTGCATCAAGACAACGTACCGGAGACTCCTCTGTAATCTGGATTAATTCATCCATGCTTACTTGCACCGGCTTCGCTTCCACTTCGCCAATCCGCAGCACATGTCCACCGATTGTAATATCAAACTGTTCTAACAATTGGCGAGCTACAGCACCGACCGCTACGCGAATTGCTGTTTCCCGCGCACTGGAACGTTCCAGGATGTTGCGCATGTCTCGCTGGTTGTATTTCAACGCACCGTTGAGGTCAGCATGTCCCGGACGCGGACGTGCTACGCGCCGTTTTTCTTCGTATTCATCTGGATTAACCGGAGACGGGCTCATGATTTTTTCCCAGTGTGCCCAGTCTTTATTTTCGACAACCAGGCAGATTGGTGCGCCTGTTGTTTTTCCATGACGTACACCGGCTGCAATCTGCACCTGATCTTTTTCAATCTGCATACGGCGACCGCGTCCGTGTCCTTTCATACGGCGCAGCAATTGCTCGTTAATTTTTTCAATCGAAAGGGGAACGTTTGCAGGAACACCTTCGATGATGGCCGTCAATTGAGGACCGTGTGATTCCCCTGATGTCAAATAACGCATGTTCTTCCTCCAACCTTACTTATTTTTAAAAGCTATTATAGTATAGCGGCGGGAAAAATCATAGTGTCGAGCTGGAAAAAAGGGAACTGGCTTGATGATTTGTGGCTGCACAAAGTGTAGTGGGAGAGCGTGGGAAGGGATGAGCCTATCACTTCATTACGCTTGCGTAGAAAATATAACTGGCCGCTTCAGGTGACAGGCGAACTCGCCCACAAAAAGGGAGCGAAGAAGAAATTCAGCGAAGTATTGTGGGCAAAAGCCCGTTCACCCGTCCCCTTCCGCTAGGAATTCGCGTAAAAGCGTTCTATGTCCATCCCTTCCCACGCTCTCAATCAACTTTGTGCAACTCACCATCAAGCACAGCCTTTGTAGCTTTTTTATTTTGTGAATTCCAACTTCGTTTGGGAGGAGAGAAGAGGGAAGCAAGAGAGCGCCTGTACGCTTGTTCCCCAGCGGAAGGAGAACGGCGAACGGGTCTTTGCCCGCAATGCTTCCGCGAAAAAACATCGTGGGAATCTTTTGCGGGCACGTTCGCCGGGCTCCTGAAGCGGCCAGCCTACACATCCCTGCCAAGCGTACCGAAGCGAACGGCTTCCCTCTTCTCTTCCTCCCACCACCAAAGTTACGATTCCACACAAACAAAAAAACCCGTGCTCCGAAAAGCACGAGGTTAACCACACGCTACATTTTGCGATAGAAGAAAGTGTCTTCCGGCTCAAAACCATACTGTTGCGGCTGGAAGATCTGCTCGGTGCTGCCGACGAACAGCACACCACCCGGGCGAAGAGCGGCAGCGAATTTGTGATACAGTTCGTTTTTCGCTTCCTCTGTGAAATAAATCATCACGTTGCGGCAAATGATGAGATCAAAATTATGGTCGAAAGAATCTGCCAGCATGTTGTGGCGCTTGAACTTGATCAAGCGCTTGATGTCGTCTGATATTTCATACATGACGCCATCTTTGCGGAAGTATTTAGCCACCAGGTCTTTCGGTGCATCCTGTAAGGAACGATCGGTATAAATCCCCCGCTTCGCTTTCGCAATGGCACCTTCATCAAGATCCGTTGCCTGAATATCAATTTCGTGCAGCGGCATGAATTTGGATAGCAGCATCGCAAGCGAGTACGGCTCTTCGCCGGTGGAGCAGGCAGCACTCCAGCACTTAACCTTGCCTTTTTCCTTTTGTAGACGCGGAATGATTTTCGATTCTAGCACCTGCCAGCGGCTCGGATTACGGAAAAACTCAGACACGTTAATCGTCATGCGGTCAAGAAACTCATCAAACAACTCCTGGTTTTTCATCATGCCTTCAAAAAACGCATCGAAGCTATTATAGCCGCGCTTTACGCGCAGTGAGGTGAGGCGACGCTTCATTTGCGCCTCTTTATAAAGCGCTAAGTCAATTCCGGTTTTCCGTTTGACATTGGCGATAAATTGTACAAAATCACGATCTTCCATCCTATGATATCCCCTTATCCTGTTTCACTTGCTGGTTTTCATTTTTCTCCCAAACTATTTCATTCGGCAACTATGTCTTTTTTCCTGCTGTTTACCTACAAAAAAAAGCTCCCGTGATGGGAGCCTTTTCTACAAGCAGATAACTAGATCCATTTGTTAATTGTTTTTTCGTATTCATGCAGATCTGCTTGATTGAACCAGAGGCTGATTTCGCGCTCAGCTGTTTCTGGTGCATCAGAACCGTGAATGATGTTCATGCCCATGCTGATACCAAAATCACCACGGATTGTGCCTGGTGCTGCTTCAGCTGGATTTGTTTTGCCCATCATGTTACGAGCTGTCGCGATTACATTCTCGCCTTCCCATACCATTGCGAATACCGCACCGGATGTGATGAAATCAACGAGTTCACCAAAGAACGGCTTTGCGTTATGCTCTGCATAATGCTCTTCTGCCAGTTCACGTGGCACGTTCATCAGTTTCGCACCAATCAGGTGAAAACCTTTACGCTCGAATCGATTCATAATTTCGCCGATCAGATTACGTTGAACTGCATCCGGCTTTGCCATAATAAATGTACGTTGCTTTGCCATATATACCAAACCTCCAATTGTTTTGTAAACCCATGAATTATGTATCATGCACATATGCACGCATCGAAAATTTTAGCAAAAATACAGGCACTTTGCAAGCTTGTCAAAATTTACGTTCACCAATAAAGCGAGCAATCTTGCCCAGTGCGTCCCGATCACGCCCGGCCGGAAGCCCGTCAAGCGCTGCTAGTGCCCGATCAAGGTAACGCTCGGCCAGACGCTGTGTAAACGCAAGCCCTTCCCCATTACGGACAAATTCAATCACTCGCTCGATCTGCGCGGGATCTTCTGCCAGACGATGGAACTCATCCGCATGCGTACTCTGCTTATGCATATAAAGTGCTGGAAGTGTAATGTTTCCCTGCCGCAGGTCGCTTCCTGCCGGCTTGCCAAGCGTTTTCTCATCGCCGGTAAAATCGAGAATGTCATCTGTAATTTGGAACGCCATCCCGACATTGTAGCCATATAAGTACAGACTACGTACAGCTGAATCTGGCGCACCCGTAGCAATCGCTCCGAGTTGGCAGCTGACTGCGATTAGCAGGGCTGTCTTACGTCGAATACGGCGCAAATAATGACGCAGACCTTGATCCCAATTATTAAAATCTCGAATCTGTTCAATTTCCCCGATGCTCATCTCCACAATCGCCCGCGACAGAATGCGGTGAATGCGTGGGTCAGTCAGCTCAGCTGCAATCATAAGCGCCCGGGCAAAAATATAGTCCCCGGTATACATCGCAATCTTATTGTCCCATTTCGCTTTTACGGTCGGCTTGCCACGGCGCAATTCTGCATCATCAATGACATCATCATGCACAAGAGACGCCATATGAATGAGTTCAAGCGGCACCGCCACATATTTTAACCGTTCAATGTCATACGCACCGAACTTCCCACCAAGAAGCACAAAGACAGGGCGGATCCGTTTCCCCCCTGCTTTGAGCAGATGGCTGGCCGTCTTTTGCAGTACAGGCTCGGCTGTATCAATTGCACGGTCCAGCTCACGTTCGATTTTGTTCATATCCGCTCGAAACGGAAAAAATATATCTGCTAGTTTCATTACGCTCCACCCAACCCGTACTGTATTGCCTATGCGCGCTACACAGCCGGCTGGGCCGAATCTGGGTCCCACACTTCTACTTTTGCAGGCTCTGCCAGCAGACCAAGATCAGCCGCACACGCATAGTAATATTCCAGACCTTTTTTATGTTCTGTCGTAAAATTATAAGACAAATGCCCGGCATAATACTTCTTCCAAAATGGTTCAGTTCCACCGAACTCCTCTTTCACCTGGCGGATCACTTCATCCAGTTCGGCCAGTCCTTTTTTCTTACTGTGTAAAAATTCATGATGCACACGACGGAGAAGTTCCGGCTTCTGGTGTGCCGTTTCCCGACGTACCGCCCATACGGCATACGTCATCCACATGCCCGTATGCCGATACCACATCTCACCCAGGTCATACATATAATACCCCGGGTTATTCCACGATGCCAGCAACGCATCATCCCCGATCAGAAGCGCTCCATCCGCCTGACTCATCATCACTTCCAGATTTGAAGCCATCGTCGTATACACCGGATTCATGCCTTCGAATGTCTGCAGAATAATTCGCAGCAAATTCACCGAGGTTGCCGATGTGTCAGTCAATGCAATATGTGGTTCATGCAAATCGGCAAGGGGCCGCTTTGTGAACAAAAAGATCGAGCCAACCGGACCGTGTGAACTAATCGACAAATCCGGCAACACTTCATACGCTTTATAATTACGTCCATATTCAAAAGATGAAACCGGCCCCGCATCAATCGTCCCCTCTGCCATACCTTTATTTAGCTGCGATGGCACCTGCGGGATAAGTTCTACCTGATTGTCTCCGAATTCATCCAACCGAAAAAAATGATAAATAGGACGAATATTTGTAAATGAAATCTTGCTAATTCTCATACCTGTCATGAAGCTCACTCTCCCCAGCGGCGAAATAAGTCATGTGGCACGTCCAATGTGTCCAAAATTTTGCCAACCATAAAATTAACCAGATCATCCATCGTCTGCGGCTTGTGATAATATCCCGGCATCGCCGGTACGATGTGCGCTCCTACCTGCGCCAGCTTCGTCATATTCTCGAGCTGAATCACATTAAGCGGTGTTTCACGCGGCACAATGACCAGTTTCTTGCCTTCTTTGAGCATAACGTCAGCTGTACGTTCCAGCAGATTCCCGGATGCGCCATGCGCGATGCCAGATAGTGTGCCCATTGAACATGGCACGATGACCATCGCGTCGCTCCGATATGAACCACTTGCCACCGGCGCGGTGAAATCCCGCAGTGTGTGGTAATGCAGCTCACCCGCTTCTGTCGGAAACTGCTCAGCAAGTATACGTTCCCGATCTGTCGTATCAAAGCCAAGTTCCTCATGGAATACTTGCCAGCCTGCTTCGGTCACAATGAGGTGCACTTTATAATCATGACGCAAAAGTTCCTGTGTCAACCTAATACCGTACACAGCACCGCTTGCACCTGTAATTCCAACAACAAAAATCTTTCTCATCTCATCACCAAATCAAGCATCGTGAACGCAAAAACAACTACGCTTAGCACCCCATTCATCGTAAAGAACGCCGTGTTCAGTTTTGACAGGTCATGCGGTGAGACGAGACGATGCTCATAAATAAGAATAAGTGCGGCAATTACAAGTCCAAGCGCAAACCACACATGAAGTCCTGTTGCAAAATAAAGGGCAACAAACCCGATCATCGTAAGAATATGGAATAGACGCGCCAATTTCAGTGCACGGGCAATCCCGAAGTAACCAGGAATGGAATACAGCCCGCGTTTGCGGTCAAACTCCGCATCCTGGCATGCATAAATCACATCAAAGCCTGCTGTCCAGAGTGCGACGGATACAAATAGGAGAATCCCCATCCAGTCCACCCGACCTGTCGTCGCGACCCAGCCGCCTAGTGGCGCAAGTCCAATGGCAATGCCCAGCACGATATGGCACAACCAGGTAAATCGTTTGGTATACGAATAAAACACAAGGAAAAAGACCGCAATCGGCAACAATTTTACCGCTAGCATGTTCAGCTGAGAAGCCGCTACAAACAACAACACAAAAGATGCCACAACAAAAAGAACCACTTCTTTCTTCTGCAGCAACCCAGCAGGGATCGCACGCATTACGGTACGCGGGTTCTCTCCATCAAACTTGTAATCAATCAAACGGTTCAGCGCCATCGCTGCGCTCCGCGCACCAACCATCGCAAGAATCACCCAAAAAATCTGTGCCCAAGTCGGCCATGTTCCATTCACGACAAAACTACCGAGTACAGCTCCCATAAAGGCAAACGGAAGCGCGAAAAGTGTATGTTCAAATTTAATCATCTCAAGGATAATTCGTAACTTGTTCATGATTCGCTCACCCGCTCCTTATGTCCAATGTGCAGGGCAGATACCCCGCCCACGAACAACTTCGTCTCCACATTCACAAGCCCGACTTCACGGAATGCGTCGGCAAGCTTGCGGCTGTCCGGAAAGTTCGTCAGCGAATTCGGCAGCCAGTTATACTCTTCATACTTATTCACCGTCATGCGAGCAACAAACGGAAGAATATTATAAAAATAAAAATAAAAAAGTTTCCGATATGGGGCAAATGGTGGTTTGCTCACCTCAAGCGAGACAACTTGTCCCCCTGGTTTCACGACCCGCATCATTTCACGGATTACCTGCTTGTAATCGGGCACATTACGCAGTGCAAACCCGATTGTTGCATAATCAAATGTATTGTCCGGATACGGAATGCTCATCGCATCTCCATTGACGAGTGTAATCTGGTCTAACTGCTTCGTTTTTATTTTTTGCGCGCCAACATCGAGCATGTTCTGGCTAAAATCAAGCCCGACCACCTCTCCTGTCGGTCCGATCGCTTCGGCCAGACTGATCGTCCAATCACATGTGCCACAGCACAAGTCAATTGCTTTTTCACCCGTTGACACACCCATGCGCTTGTTTGTGTATTCGCGCCAAGCAACGTGCCGTCCAAAACTGATCACGGAATTCATCCGGTCATATTCTTTTGCAATCGATTCAAATACGGAGTGAACATATTCCGCCTTCTTGTCTCCCTGCAAGTTCTCCTGCATGACTACCTCTCCTCTGCCCTTGCTTTCTGGCTGTCCAATTCAGTGGCACATCCGTCAATCAACAGCTTTAGTTCCGTACGTACACCATCATCGCTAAGCTGGGAGGCAAACTTGCGGCTCTGATGCAGTGCTTTGTGAAGCTCAGCTACGAGCTGCTGATGCGCTCCGTGCATACCGGCTTCTCCGTTCAAACGAGCTACATACGGTCCAACTTCTTCATCCGTTGCTTGCTTCCGATACTCTCGAAGTAACTCTTCCGCCCGGATCAACTGGTTGACAATCCCCATCCAGGTCTCTTTCTGTTTGCTCCATACCTCTACAAATGAAAGAATAAGTGACGACTCCATTTTTACTTTGCCGTCTAAGTACAGCTCCGCCGACCCACCTTCCAGACCATACAGGCGGATCTTCCACTCGTTGATCTCCTGGATACTACGAGCAAGCTGCGCTACTGTCCGTACGTCATCAATTTGAGCCAGCAAATCGTAATACCGACTGCTGAAATAATCCCCCGCAAGAATCGTCAACTGACGATTCCGAATGCCACGCATCGTATGCTGCCGCGCAAGCGTTACCGTTTCATGACTATCAAGACCAAGTTGAACGAGCGCTGTTGTCGCCACATAGCGGGCCACCTGATCTTTCGGTGTGCCGCCTTCGTGCAGCACTAGCTGCAAAAGCTGGATGCGGAGGCGGGATACAGGCGGGTTTTCGATATAGTTATACAGGAACCGATTCGCTGTATTCTTGGCGATTAGCTCCATGATTGTTTCGGTTTCTATCCGAAAACCACTTTGTAAAAGATTCATCATCATACGTCCCCCAAACAAACATTCCGCACTCACTGAAAACATACCTACAAAGTATACCATATCAGCATGTAGACTACACTATTCTTATTATATATTTGTTGCAATACTCTTGTACAGTAAGCCTACCGAATAAACAAAAAACAAGCAGGGTTTCCTGCTTGTTCTCTAAAAAGATTTATTCATCAACCAACGTATTCATTTCTCCGTTGCGTGTCTGAACAACCGCCTTGCCACGCACCTTGATCGCGGACGTATGTTCCGTGAACTGCGCTATCATCACTTCACCCTTATCGAGCTTCTCAGAATGATGAAACCGAGTGGACTCTCCACGAGTCAAGCCGATCACATTCACCCCATTCTCTAGCGCCTTAATAACAATAAACTCACTATTTGATGGTGTGCTCATATGCGTTCCCCCTTTACGATTCTTTACTATTATGCATTTTTACTATTGCGTAAAAAGGAAACACTGTCAATCATTTATCTATACACCAGGAAGACAACATACACCAGCGAGAGAATGAGAACGACCCCAAGCAGCAATGACATATAAAACATTTTGGTTTTTGTTTTAAACTTGGTCTTATTCATTTATTCGTTCACCTCATACTTAACGTGCATCAAAACAAGCAATTTTACTCATCAAAAAGAGCCGTGCAAATGAATTGCACGACTCCTCTCTCATGCCAGATAATTGTGTATCCGACGATATGTAGGCCACTATTGAATGTCTTCTTTCAGTGCCTTTCCCGGTTTGAACGCTGGGATCTTGCTTGCTGCGATCTCGATCTCTTCGCCAGTCTGCGGGTTGCGACCTTTGCGAGCAGCGCGCTCACGTACTTCGAAGTTACCGAAGCCGATTAGTTGTACCTTATCTCCGCTTTTCAGCGCTTCTGTAATTGCATCAAAAACAGCTTCCACCGCTTTCGTTGCGTCTTTCTTCGTCAGTTCCGCCACTTCGGATACACGGGTGATTAACTCAGTCTTGTTCATGTTCTTCACCTCCTCCCACAGAAGCAGTTTGCTATTCGTTGTTTACAATTTGTAGCATAAATATACGCAAAGCCTACAATTTCAAAGGTTAACAAGCTAATAGTAATATAGAAAAGCGAGCAATTCAAGGGGATTGACCCATATAACGGCATACTTTCTTTATCCGCACAGGAAAAAGGCTTCTTCCTGAGGGGAGAGAAGCCGGTGTTTCCTGGTCATATCTATCTGTTTACACAGCTACAGAATGATTGCGATAAGTCCACCCGACCCCTCGTTGATGATGCGACCGAGCGTTTCCTGCAACTTGTAGCGCGCATTGTCTGGCATCATCGCCAGCTTTGCAGAAATACCTTCGTTCACAATCGAATTCAGCGAGCGGCCAAAAATATCGGAGTTCCAGATGCTGAGCGGATTCTCTTCAAAGTCCTGCATGAGATAACGCACCAGCTCCTCGCTCTGCTTCTCGGTGCCGATAATAGGTGCGAATTCTGATTCGACATCGACGCGGATCATATGAATGGACGGGGCAGTCGCTTTTAGACGCACACCGAAGCGAGAGCCATGGCGGATAATCTCTGGCTCGTCGAGCTTCATCTCTTCGAGCGAAGGCGGAGCGATGCCATACCCGGTCTGACGTACCATACTGAGTGCACCGGCGATTTTATCGTATTCTTTCTTCGCGTAGCTGAACTCCTGCATCAATTGCAACAGGTGATCCTTGCCACGGATTTCCACACCCACAACTTCCATGAGAATCTGATCGTACAGCTCATCCTGCGCGTACAGATCAATTTCTGCTACGCCCTGGCCCATATTCATGTCTGCGAGTGCAGCACGCTCGATGAATTCATATTCCCCGAAGTAGCCCACTACACGATCTACATCACGCAGACGACGAATATCCTTGACCGTATCACGCACAGCTTCCTCGAAGTTTTTGCGCAGCCAGTGATCTTCGGAGAGCACCATAACCCAGGATGGCAGGTTCACGTTGACTTCATGCACCGGGAATTCAAACAGCACTTCACGCAGAACGGACAGCCCTTCCCGCTCATCCATCGCATCAACGCTCATCGCGAGCACTGGAACGTCATACCTCTCTTCAAGTTCCGCACGCAGCATGGCTGTATCCGCACTGGCCGGATGAACGGAGTTAATTACGACAACAAACGGTTTGCCCACTTCTTTTAATTCGTTGATAACCCGCTCTTCCGTTTCCGCATAATCTGCACGGGGAATTTCGGCAATCGAACCATCAGATGTAACAACGACACCTAACGTAGAGTGTTCCTGAATGACTTTGCGCGTGCCAATCTCAGCTGCTTCCTCGAATGGAACCGGTTCGTCATACCATGGTGTTGTAACCATGCGCGGACCGTTCTCATCCTCATACCCACGCGCACCTGCTACAGCGTACCCTACGCAGTCTACAAGCCGCACGTTGATGGTCAGTCCATCTGTCACATTGATCTCAACGGCGCTGTTTGGTACGAATTTGGGCTCGGTCGTCATAATCGTCCGGCCAGCAGCACTTTGAGGCAGCTCATCGACCGCACGCAGCCGCTCCGCTTCATACGGAATGTTGGGGATCACGATTGCTTCCATGAATCGTTTAATAAAGGTCGATTTTCCTGTACGTACCGGGCCGACTACCCCAATGTAGATATCGCCACCTGTACGTTCCGCAATGTCTTTAAAAATGTCTACACGTTCCACCTGTACACCCTCCTCGCGTTTGGTTCCCTGCACTTCTTGTACAATAAGGACACTACTCATCTTATGAGGGCGGCGGGGAAAATAGACCGCACCTGAGGCAGCCAAGCAAAAAAGCGAGCACCCACTGCCGGGCCCCGCTTTCTTGCCCCGCCCTGTCCTACTTTTTACAACCATATGCGGTGGGGTGCACAAAATATGTCAGCGGTTTTAAATTAAGTGAGGAGAGAAACTATCCCAAAGCCAGAACATGACGAACAGGGCAGCTTTGTGATATCGACAACGTGTGGTGGTGAGGGAGTGGGAGAAGGAAGGAGCCGTTCGCTTAAGTACGCTTGCAGGGAAGCCCTGACTGTGCGCTTCGGGAGCCCGGCGAACTCGCCCGCAAAGAAGAGCCTATGATGTTGATTCACCGAAGTGTTGCGGGCAAAGGCCCGTTCGTCGTTCTCCCTCCGCTAAGTAGGCGCGTACAGGTGCTCTCTTGCTCTTCCCTTCTCCCACTCCCCGCACAACGTTTCGGTTTACAAAAAACGCGCGACGCCAGAATGGATTTGCTCGGATAGACACTGACTTTTTGAAAGTCTGCTTCTCTATTTTTTTACCTGCATAGCAAAGCTCAACCTCTTGATTATGCTTGGGGCTTTTCATCCAAACTGTGTCAGGAGCGAGATCGGGCGGGGCAACGGAACGCCTGTACGCGATCCCCAGCGGAAAGGGACAGACGAACGGCCCTTTGCCCACAATGCTTCGATGCACATACATCGTAGACATCTTTTGTGGGCGAGTTCGTCTGGCACTTGGAGCGGACAGTCTCTACTCCGTAGCGAGCATACCCAAGTGACGAGGCCACGCCCGATCCCGCTCCTCCACCACACTTTGGAGAAAACCACGCCAAGAAAACGAGGCTGCCTCAGTCGCTGTGTTACAGCTTTTGGGACAGCCTCCACCTTATAATCATTCTTGTGTTTTCTCTTGCCCTTCTCTCCTTTCTCTCTGTTCAGCAAGCTGTGCCTGTACAACTGCTGCAAGTTTGCTCTGGGGAAGGGAGACGCGGGTAGTCCCCTGAATCTTTGTCTGGCAGGCCAGACGAACACCTCGCGCAAGCTCAGCACTGCTAATCCAGCGCTTCTCGATTTCACAGGGCGGCGATACTTTGCTGTCCCCATCGATTCGCACCTTACACATCGTACAAGAACCGTTCCCACCGCAGCGCTGTGTTATCGGAACTCGCGCCCGGGACGCCGCACGCAAAATGGTTTCGCCCTGCCGCGCTTCCACACTGCGGCCGGATGGAACAAATGTAACTTTGGCCATGATTGATCATCTCCGTATCGACTCTAACTAGTTCCCTTCATTATAGCACAAAAGCAGGCGGCTGAACCTTCACCAAGACAAACGCATAGGATAATGGTGACTACATGACAAAGGAGGCGCAATCATGCTCAGCCAGAAGCGGAAAAATCCGCGCGCACAAGGACCGGCAGGGCGGCGCAAACCAAAACGAAAACCCGCAGCAGCACAAGCACGCAAGGAGCCAAAGGCGACTGAACTTGTACCTACTGCCATTCCCGAGCCATCCCGCACTATGCCGTCTGCTCTCATGAAAAATCTGCCCGATCTTCTGCCGAAGTCTCCGGACGAAATGCGTTCATCTATTAATAATGTCCGCGAATGGTCAAGCCAGATGCGAAGCACAATGCTGCAGGTAGAACAAACCCTCGGTACACTACACGGAATCGTTGGCATGTATGAACGGTGGAATTCCGGCAATGAAGCACGGCAGGCGGCACAAGTCGCCAGCGGCGAACCGATAGACCGGACACCGCTCTCTTTCATCCGCTCGCTTCGCAATGTAGACTTCAGTCAAATATTTTCCCTGTTGAACTCGCCGCTCGTTCAGGCACTACTTGAACTAGACGATTTGACAGCAGACGAAGACACATCCTCATCATAATCGTCTTATATGTAAAGAGGGGTAATGCCCGAAAGCATTACCCCTCTTTATCATTTCTGTACCCGCATACCGGTTGTGAGAGCCCTGTTTTGCGAATCATGCTATACTGTATGCGCGCCTTTTCATGCCTGTAACAGCTTTGCACGCCTAAATTATTCGTGCTTACAGCTTTCCTTTCAGAAGACCTGTCAGCGTCTTCATATCGCCGCTTTGAATGTTATGATTCCGGATATAGCGGACGATGCGGTCTTCCTTTTCTTGTGACATGCTAACATTAGCGATAACAGCAAGTTGACGCAGCAACTGACGAACTTTCTGGTCATCAGCCAGATCACTTTTCTTTATGCCACCTGCGAGACTCTCAAGCTTTGACGTGTCCACGTTTTTCCCCTGGAGTTTCTCCAGAAACCTTTTCGGAATTTTTGCCATGCCTATTCCTCCTCCTTCCACTGTACATCAACAGTGTATGAGAAGGGCGGGCAAAAAGTGCAGTCCGACTGGACGCTATACGTTACTGGTTTTCGAAATAGCGAAGTGCCATGTCTTCGGTTTCGTGGCGACGCACTCTCCCCATTAAATGGTTAACCGCTTCACGCGGCTCCTTCCCTTCGAACAGCAACGCATGCAACTCGCGGGTAATCGGCATGTCAATTTCATATTTTTTGGCAAGTTCATTGACCGCCTTTGTCGTCTTAATGCCTTCCACGACCATACCCATCTGGTCCACAATTTCATCCGGCGTCATGCCCTGTGCAAGCATATTGCCAGCACGCCAGTTGCGACTGTGGCGACTTGTGGCAGTTACCACGAGATCCCCAACGCCCGCCAGGCCGGAAAATGTCAGTGGATTTGCTCCAAGCTTTACACCAATGCGGGTAATTTCCGCCAGACCGCGTGTTAACAGTGCGGCTTTTGCATTATCACCAAATTGTAGACCGTCGCTTACACCGGCTCCGAGCGCAATAATATTTTTAAGCGCCCCGCCTACTTCTACCCCGATCACATCCGGGCTTGTATAAACACGGAACCGATTCGTCATAAGCGCATCCTGCACTACTTCTGCTACTTTCCGATCGGGAGCGGCTACCACAACAGTTGTCGGCGCTTTTGTCCCAACTTCCTCAGCATGACTTGGACCAGATAGCACCGCGATACGAGAGCGGAAACTCACAGGGAGCTCTTCTGCAATTACTTCGCTCATCCGCTTCAAGGTATCCAGCTCCATCCCTTTCGTCGCATGTACCACGATCGCATCCGGGTGAAGATGCGGTGCTAACGCCCGCACAGTTTCACGCATCGCATGAGAAGGCACGACAAGCAGCACAAACGTGCACCCGACCACGGCTTCTGCAAGCGATGAATACGCCGTAATCGCATCAGCAAGCTGAATGCCTGGCAAGTATCTTTCATTCGTTCTCGTTTTATTAATCGCGTCAGCAAGTTCGGCGCGACGAGCCCAGAGTGAAACATCGCTATAGTTTTCTGTCAGTACGGTCGAAAGCGCGGTTCCAAAACTCCCGGCTCCGATGACAGCAGCCCTATTTTTCATCGCGTTTCTCCTCCTGCTTCTTCTGACCAAGCTTGCGTTCGTCTCCCTTTATCAGACGACTGATGTTTTCTGTATGGCGAATGAATCCGAGCAAACCGACAAATGCGGCTCCTGCGATATAGACTCCTGGCTCATGGTATAGGTACATCAAAAATGGTACAAGCACAAAAAAAACAAGCGACCCAAGCGATACATAACGAGTCAGCGCAATGACTACGATCGTAATTCCGACCCCAATGAGTGCCGGAAGTGGGGTAAGCGCAAGCAGCGTCCCGATCGTTGTCGCGACGCCCTTGCCTCCCTTGAATCCGAAAAATATCGGCCAGTTATGCCCGAGGACAGCGGCAACTGCTGCACCGACAATTGCCCACTCCGGTACACCAAGCAGACGGGCAATCGTAATGGCAATTGCGCCTTTCGCTGCATCAAGCAAAAGAACAGTAATTCCCGGCCCTTTGCCGAGCATACGGAGCGTATTCGTCGCTCCGGCATTGCCGCTGCCATGTTCCCGAATATCAATTCCTGCAATCAGCCTCGCAATCACAATGCTAAAACTAATGGAACCGAGTAAATACGACAGCAGAATGACAACCGTTCCCCCCATACGGTTCTACTCCCCTCTACTCTGTTGATTTATTACGAACGAGAATCCGTATTGGCGTCCCTTCCATCGGGAACGCTTCTCTTAGTTTATTCTCTAAATAGCGTTGATAGGAAAAATGCATGAGTTCCGTATCATTAACAAACAGCACAAACGTCGGCGGCTTCACCGCAACCTGAGTCGCATAGCTAATACGCAGGCGACGTCCTTTATCTGTCGGCGGTGGCGTGACGGTTGTCGCCTCATGAATAAGGTCATTCAGAATTGGCGTCGCGATGCGCAGGGAGTGCTGCTCAGCCACCTGCGATACTTTCGGCAGAATGGTGTGTACGCGCTGCTTTGTTTTTGCCGATACGAACACGATCGGGGCATACGCCAAGTATTTGAATTCACCACGAATATCCGCGATGAACTTATTCATCGTTTTGTCGTCTTTTTCCACGGCATCCCATTTGTTTACTACAATGATGACGCCACGGCCTGCTTCATGTGCATAGCCCGCGACTTTCTTATCCTGTTCGATAATGCCTTCTTCCGCATCGATAAGCACAAGCACAACATCTGAGCGCTCCATCGCACGCAGGGCACGCATCACACTGTATTTCTCAGTGGACTCATACACCTTACCACGCTTGCGCATCCCGGCTGTATCAATGAGGACGTAATCCTGGTCTTCAAATGTAAACGGCGTATCAATCGCATCGCGCGTGGTACCTGCGATGTTACTAACAATTACGCGATCTTCCCCAAGAAGTGCGTTGACAAGCGATGATTTCCCTACGTTCGGACGACCGATGAGTGATACCCGGATCACATCATCCCCGTACTCATCTCCTTCGTATTCCGGGAAGTGCTTGATTACTTCATCAAGCATATCGCCGATACCCGTGGCGTGTGCACCTGATACCGCCATTGGATCGCCAAAACCGAGTGAATAGAACTCGTATACATCATTAAGACGTTGAATATTATCAATTTTGTTAACCGCAAGCACAATCGGTTTCTTAGAGCGGAACAGCATACGCGCCACTTCTTGATCCTGATCGGTAATGCCTGTTGTTCCATCCACGACTAAAATAATGACATCCGCTTCATCAATCGCCAATTCGGCTTGATAGCGGATGTGCTCAAGCAAAATGTCATGATCATCAAAATCAATCCCACCTGTATCAATCAAGTGGAACTCTTTGCCGAGCCACTCGGCACGACTGTACAGGCGGTCACGTGTAACGCCCGGTGTATCTTCCACAATCGCGAGCCTCTCGCCCACAATGCGGTTAAACAGCGTCGACTTGCCCACATTCGGGCGGCCAACGATGGCAACTACTGGATTTGACATAACGTGTATAACCCTCTTTTCTTCAATATCTCTCCTATCATAAATTGAATCCGACTGGAAAAACAAGCTTTATTATGAATGTTTCACGATAATAAGGGTATCCGGACGCAGCTCATGAGCCACGCCATCGATGATTTTTTCAAGCGTAAACGCAAGCTGCTGTACCTCCTGCCGGGACCCTGCATAGAAGATGGGAGCTCCCCCGCCAACTGCCTGCCGATCCGAAGTAATGACGGCGAGTATGTAACTTTCTATTGAATGTGACATCGTTTACGCTCCCCCCTTCCGTCCCTGATTGACACTTGCTTCACTCGGCAGACGAATCGCACTGTCAAGCACCGGCACGCGCCGCGCAACCTCGGCTACTTTGCTCGTATCTTTTTCTTCCGGTAGTAAAAATACACCGAGGCGCCCGGATTTCATGTCGCGCTTTGCCAGCGGCACAAGTGCCGGCTCACCAGAATCACGATACACGCCAAGAATGGAGGATACATCATGCAAAATTGCCTGGCGCTGCCCCAGATTCGCGATCGTCACAAGACTATTCGCGTTTTTGGGCGTCACTATCAAACCAACTCCGTTCTCACGAATCACCGCTCGATCCGCTTCCAGTCCGACATTCATAATGTAGATATCATCCACATATAGATTCGGTCCATCAATACGCAGCTTCGACACTTGCACGTCTGCAATATCGCCGAGCACTTTGCCGGACATAAACCAACTGTTCACAAAAAACGTCAGCACTCCAGCAAGCACCGCCCACCAGATTGATGTTTTGATCACTAGAAAGGTCACCACAACTGATGTGAAAATCACGAGATAATTCCGCCCTTCAAACACCTGTGCAATGCCTTCAATATAGGCGACACCACGCGGCACAAGCTCCATGCTATCAAGCTGCTGAAGCATGTTGCGCTCCATATTACGCACATCCCGAAACTGCTGGGCGGCAAGCCCAAGAAATGTAATCGCTGTCCAGTCTGACTGTAGAACGGATGGGATAGCGACCGAGCCGATCAGGGCCGCAATAAGTCCGAGAGCAACATGAATAATACGCCCGTGTGGATACGTCGGATACTGTCGGTAATCCGTGCGCAGCATATTCAACCGCGCCAGTAGACCGAACAGTACACCAACCGCAACCGGAACGGCATACTGTGCATAAGAATGCGTCATTGCTCCCGTCCCTTTCGCAGACCGAACAACCGCCGTGCCATTCCGGTCCCGATGTCTATGCATATCGCTATCATGCGCTGACCGCTTAAGGAAACGATGAGTGCTAACACCAATCCATCACGAAACGACAGACTGCCGATTATACTCTGCCCGTTCAGTTGATACGTATAACCCGCGAACAGTATATCAGCTATGCAGAACGCCAGTCCAACAATCACCAACCCATGTGCCGCATCGCGGCTCATCATAAGCGTAAGTAGCAGCGCTACACTTGCCAGAAGGTAGTTTTCCTCTACAATCTGTAGCACCGGATCAAGTCGCAACATATAGCGCAGTAAAAACAGGGTAACCCCTGCCAACAGTGCCGCCGTCAAGACATAGCGGCGCGCATCTTTTTCCTCCCGCGCCCATACATACGCAAACAACCCGAGCGGCAATAGGAATGAACCGATATAGAGCCCGATGCCATATGCCTGCACCTCGATATTCCCCGTCAACAGCACGGCCAACAGCAAAAACAAAAAAAAACGCGGTCGGATGCCGATGCGCCAACTCAGTCCATCCAGCATTCCCATCCAGCCTACGATCCATATAAGAAGCAAGCAGCAGAATGAAAAGTAGCCCGCATTCATAACCAATCCCTCCCCTGTCGGATTTCCTACTATAGTAGTATGGCCAAAACAGAGGGGAGACAAGCAGAGAGGGACTCAACATCATGATTATGCTTTGATGATTGTCTACCAAGCTGGGTCAGGAGCGGAGGAGGAAGGCGCTATGGAACGCTTTTACGCAATTACCTAGCGGAAGGGAACGGGCGAACGGGCTTTTGCCCACAATGCTCCTATGTTTATACATCGAAGGCTTCGTTTGTGGGCGAGTTCGCCTGTCATCTGGAGCGGGCAGTTTCCGCTTCCCCGCAGAGCGTAACGAAGTGACAAAGCGCCTTCCTCCTCCGCTCCTCCACCGCACATTGGTCGAGCACAAACTACACACCAAGCAAAAAAGAGACTATCCCCTCCGCTACTATGTCATAGCTTTCGGGACAGTCTCTCCATCCGGCGAACTCAGCACGAGTCCACCGGCTGTCATACATATCAATTAGGATTTAAACTTTTTGAGGAGGTCACCGAACTGGTCACCAAGCGTTACACCCATACCTGCATTTTCTTCCGCCTGGTACTGGGCTACAACTTTCTTCGTATCCTGTTTTTGCTTCTCTTCTTGAATTTCTCGAATGCTTAAGCTCATACGCTCTTCATCCGGATTAATGTCCAGAATTTTTACGTTTACTGCTTCGCCCTCTTTCAGCACTTCATCCGGTGTGCCGATGTGACGGTTGGCAATTTGAGAGATGTGCACAAGACCTTCTACGCCCGGCGCTACTTCAACGAACGCACCGAAGCTTACAAGACGCTTCACCGTACCCGCTACAACATCGCCAATTCGGAAATCCTGCGCTGCTTGTTCCCACGGACCCGCCTGAGCTGCTTTTATGCTGAGGCTGATGCGCTCGTTGTCCTTGTCAATTTTAAGGATTTTTACCGTTACTTTATCCCCTTCTTTGAGAACATCGGACGGTTTATCCACATGACTCCAGGCGATTTCAGAGATGTGCACAAGGCCATCAACCCCGCCAACATCAACGAATGCGCCAAAGTCTGTCAGACGCTGCACAGTTCCTTCAATTACAGAACCCGCCTGCAAATTCTCAAGCACCTGGCCTTTTTGTTTGTTTACTTCTTCTTCAAGCACAGCACGATGCGAGAGAATCACCTTGTTCTTCTCCTTGTCGAGCTCGATGACTTTAACAGATAAGGTTTTACCCTTATAATCTGAGAAGTCTTCCACAAAATGACGCTCAACATGGGAAGCTGGAACGAAACCGCGTACGCCGAGGTCTACTACCAGGCCGCCTTTTACGATATCCGCGATGGTTGCATCAAACACTTCGCCTGCTTCATGCTTACGTTGAAGCTCGCCCCATGCCTGCACCGCATCAACGGCCCGTTTGGACACGATCATCTCATCTTTTTCTTCATCAAGACGGATGACTTTAACCTGGATTTCCTGGCCTTCGGATAGAACATCAGCTACTTTATCAATATGCAGGCTCGATACTTCGCTAATCGGAAGAATGCCTTCATATTTATAGCCTACATTAATCAAGGCCTGCTTCTCGTCCACTTTGGAAACGGTGCCGGTCAGCACTTGATCTACTGCTACTTCAAGCTGAGCATTCAATTCGTTTTGATTTTCCTCTACCATAGACCATACCTCCTTGAAATAAAAGCCATTCAAACAATAAATGCCAGAGCATTTATAGTAAAACAGCAACATATTTATCTTAGCTTACCAGAGATTGGAGAGCTGGCGCTAGTGCCAAACATGCTATTCTCTCCCTATTCTGGAAAGCGAGACGACTTTACGTAAGACAGCCATCCTTCTGCAAGAAACCTATGCATTCTTATGTATATCCAGGAGAGATTGAATCTCTCGTTGAATGATGGCGGCTGCATGATGCATACGCTCTGCATTATTGTCACCCACGGTTTCTGCCGCTAAATCGAATGGTTTACCGTAAATGATGGTAACCGGTCGAAACAAGCGGTACGGGCCAACGATCGCGACAGGCACTACTTGCGCACTTGACTTAAGTGCGATCATAGCTGCACCCGGCTGCACTTCCCGCATCGTACCATCCGCCTGTATATTACGCGTTCCTTCTGGAAAAATCCCAACCGTATGCCCTTCCTTAAGAAGCTCAAGCGCCCGTCGAATTGCCTGGCGATCGCCGGAGCCACGCTTGACCGGAAAGGCTCCGCATTCCAAAGCCAGCTTACCCGCAATCGGAACATGGAACAGTTCTTCTTTCGCCATAAAAAACACGGGGCGCTCAAGGCCAGAGCCAAGCGTGATCGGGTCCCAATTGCTAATATGATTACAACAGAGAACAAGCGGACCGCTACCCGGGACGTTCTCCCGACCAAGCACCTGCCAGCGATACCCAAAAGCGAGAATCATGCGGGCGACGCGACGCCAGAACGTATACACCCTTCCTATCATTAGGCTCGCTCCCCGACCTGCTCTTCGTACAAAGCGACGATGCGCTCCACAACCCGATCGATTCCAAGGCCCGTTGTATCAAGCAACTGCGCGTCTTCTGCCTGTTTAAGCGGCGCTGTCTCGCGCTCGCTGTCCTTGCGATCACGCTCGGCAATGTCTGCCATCAGCTGACCACGATCAGCCGCTATACCACGCTGTTCCAGTTCACGCAAGCGACGCTCCGCCCGCTCTTCAATCGACGCCGTTAAAAAGATCTTTAATTCCGCGTCTGGCAGTACATGTGTACCAATATCACGCCCATCCATTACAACACTTCGGGCACGAGCCATCTCGCGCTGCAATTCAGTCATCTTCTCTCGTACAGCCGGATGAGCAGCTACGGTAGATACATGTCCAGTTACATCTGGTGTGCGAATCGGATCCGTTACATCCTCCTCGTTCACATACACCCGCTGTCCATCTGCTGTCACATCAAGTACAAGCTTCATCTGATCCAGGAGAGCACGAAGCGCCGCCTCATCTGTCATGGGGCACGATGCACGAAGCGCTATATATGTGAGCGCACGATACATCGCCCCCGTGTCAATATAGAGCATCCCGAGCTGTTCCGCGACGCGGCGTGCTACGGTACTTTTACCGGCTCCGGCCGGTCCGTCAATTGCAATCTTCACAGTCATCCCACCATATTTATCCTTTTCCTGCTCCCAGCATCTGAAAATAAAGAAAATAAGCAGGATGTGCCTGCTTTTCTTCTTTGTTCCCCTCTGATCCGCAAGCAGACAGCTGGTAATCCTAGCATTCAATTACCTAAATAGTAACATAGGCATTAGGGGGATGCAACGCCTTCCAACCGTACCGTTTCGACAAACGACTGGCGAAACGAGTCAAATGTAAGCAGGAACTGACTACCCATTACAAGCACCACTCCTGCAAGAATTATCAGGATAAAAACCTTCTCAATCCGGCCTGACAAGCGGGCAAAACGCTTCTCATATGAAGGCTGGTTCATTCGTGCCATGCGTATCCCTCCTGCTCCCATTTTGCCCGCTCTTCCCGTTCGGTATTCCGTAACTGCCGCTAGAGTGTGCTTGCTTTAATCTTTTCCACTTTCACCTCTTGACCCGTTTGTGCATCAATATAGATACGATAACTCTCCTGGCCGATGGAACCGTAAAATTCATACGTGTACACTTCTTCGCCACGCTCATCTTCGATAATCGCTTTGTGCACGTCCTTTACCGCAAACGCAGGATTCAATTTGGTACGTGCCTGCGATTGACTAATCTTTGCCTGCGGAATGGCGCGCACCCGGTGGTTTAACAGATAGCTCTCGCCCTGAAATCCGGTTGCCGTTCCATTATCAAGTGCGATTTTAACGGTAACCGTATCCGGATATAATCGCACGCCCCCCTGATTGCACACATACGTAAAGGCAGCCACTCCTTTGTATTCATCGTACGACATCGCTTCCATATCTACATATCCACGGCGCTTAAGGTAATCGTCCGCACGGCGGTGTGCATCCTCTACACTAATCTTATGCCCGGCAACGCTTCGTTCATCCAGCACCCAGATCACATGTCCACCCTTTTTTGCAACATCGACAAACACCGGTGTCTTCTGATCTTTTCGCTCAATGCGTACACTGTACGATTCATATTCTCGTGTTTTGCCGTTATCCGTCACAATCGCCTGTTTAATCGCAGTCGCTGGCAATCCAACAAACGCAAGCGCTTTTTGCTTCGCCTCGTCTGCGCTCACGACTTGACCTTTCATGGATTGGATTTTCAGCTTACGACCCGCATTCAAACTGCCGATTCCCGAACCAAATTCTACATCCCGATAGCCGTCCACACTTTTATCGATGATTTTAAGCCCATCTACAATTGTGTTGTCTTCCTGCTTATGCTCGCTTGCGAGCGCTGTCTCTACATCCATCCAGCGCAGCTGCTTCGTCATAATCGCACTCTGCACCTTTTGCAAGTCGCCCTGGATGTTCTTTGAGTGGGCGTACAGCTTGTTTAACGTATCATATTCTTTCTTAGATAGCGGTTCACGTTCGAGATCACGCACCGCTGTCTGATAGCTAAAATCAGCTACATTCGCGAGAAACTTCTCCGTATGGTTGAACGGCATCAACGCAAGTGGTAGCTGAGACACATCATTCTGAGCCGAATATGCTAGCCGCCATACATTTGTCAGGCTTGGTGTCAGCTGACGCCGTGAATTAACCGCGACGGTCTTGCCAAGCTCATCCTGCAGTCGGTCCATATGATAGTTCAAATTATGAAAAGCCCGCTGGTATTGGTTCTCTGCCTTAATTAGCACCGAATTTTTTTCCTTGTTCTCCTGATACCCCCACATCCCGGCCCCGATCACGCCAACAGCAAGCACAGGGAACAGTACACCTGCGATTCGTCCATACATGTGCAACACCCCTCCATCATCCAGTATTACCCGTAGTTTGAGGAAAGAAGTTGCTAATTATACAAAAAAGCGGAGGGCTATATGGAGACCCTCCGCTTACATCGGTTCTGATACTGTATTAAACCCAGCACGATTGTTACAAATACACTGTTTAAACCCGGTTTCTACCTGCCCGAACTTGTTCAGTGAGCCGCGAAGTATATAGCGTTCACCACACACCGAACATCGGATCGTGACTTTATACCGTTCTGTTTCGTTCATATTTTCTCTACCTCCTTCTCATAGTGTGCCCCGAACGCAGCCGCCATAGACCTGTTCAGCGCAACACGACTGAGATTGAGTGCCAAAAGCCAGAGGAACAGCATGAACGGAACCATCAACCACGGCCAGATCGGCTGTTGCATGAGAAGAATAAAGTCATACGTACCGTGCAGCATAACTGGAAGCGCCAGACTGATTACGAGATACAGGCGACGACGCGTACGACCAACACTGAATTTAGCTTTGCCAAAATAATAGCCCATCAATACCCCGAACAGACCATGTCCAGAAACCGGAAGCAGTGCCCGATAGAAGGCCGCCGCAGCCCCCCCATGTTCACGCAAATAGAAAAAGTTCTCCAGCGTTGCAAAGCCGAGCGAGACCGCTACTGCATATACAATGCCATCATACGGTTCGTCAAATTCAACATGCTGATATACGGTATAATAAATGATGAACCACTTAAAAAACTCTTCCAAAAACCCGGCCAACACGTACGACTGAGCGAAGACTCCTAACTGCAGCTCTTCCTGAAATCCAAATTGCACAACCATCACTGGAAATACAAGCAGGAGCCCGATAATAAACATTTTCACCACCATATGCAGCGGCTCTATTTCATACTTATCTTTTAAATAAAAATAACTTAATATGGCAATACCAGGGGCAATAGCAGCTCCCATGGTGGCTAACATAGCATTCGACTCCCTTAGGTTATTCGTTGTACCTTTCATCCTAACATGGAATGTGCATGATGGAAATACAATTGCTGGAGGTATTTATGCAAAACAAAAAACCTAACTATAAAATAAGTTAGGTTCCATAACGAAATGCAGCTGCTTTTCACTTCTGCTGGAAAGTTACGTTATTCTTTTTGGCCAGCGCTTCTATCTCTGTTTGCCACTGTCTAATTCCTTTACGTCCTTCTGCTAATTTATCATTAGCTTGCGCCAGTAACCCCGCGTCCTGTTTTTCCAGTGCATCCGACATCTGTACAAAAGCACTGTACTGCTTATTGGCTGCTTGAATATAAATTTCATGTACCGCCTGTAACTCTTTGGTTGCGGGCTTGATCGCTTCAAGTTTTCCAACGAAATCCCGGTACTTCGGTATTACAGAATCCTGCAGTTTGTTGTACATGATTTCATCATTTTTGAAATTTTTCCCACTTACACTTTCATAATCTCTTACAGCATCTGTTTCTACTTTTGCAAGTTCGGGGAGTTTGTTGTTAATGTAATCCACCAGATCTTTTGATACTTCACTTTGCCCACACCCCACAAGAAAT
Organism: Aneurinibacillus soli; assembly: GCF_002355375.1. Taxonomy (GTDB): domain Bacteria; phylum Bacillota; class Bacilli; order Aneurinibacillales; family Aneurinibacillaceae; genus Aneurinibacillus; species Aneurinibacillus soli. The sequence continues at coordinate 3,031,773 of NZ_AP017312.1, forward strand.
AACGCAAGTAAAAAACCAATCGACATTAGCGACCTTTTAACCATAACCACACCCCTTTCCCTACAGTAAATTCCCGCAAACAAAAGATTATGACTACGAATTTACCATCCACTGCACTGCCCGGTGTAGCGCCCGGCCTTTTCTCATCAAAACAAATGGTTCACATCATTTATATCGCTCGCAAGCATCACCGCAAGGCGCATACGCGCTTTCTTGGAGTCAAAGTCGTTGCCAAGTATTACACCGTGTCTGTACAAGTCATACGCACTTCCCCGGTAATCATACGTAGTATCTACCCTGCCTTCTTCTGCGCTCGTTGTAATAACGATGTGAATGCCTTGCGCAAGCGCTTCTTCGATCCCTTCCATCATGTGAGGTGCTATCTGCCCCCGACCCGCACCTTCCAGTACAATCCCTTTTGAACCAGACTGTACAGCTGCACGTAGAAATTTACTATCCGCACCCGCGTAGCACTTAATAATGTCTACCATCGGAATATCTTTCGTCAGCTTGAACGTTTCACGTCGAATCGGCTTCTGGTACACCACAACTGCATCATTGTCAATGATACCGAGATACCCAAACCCGAATGAGTAAAACCCTTGCATATTGGATGCGTGAACCTTCTTCACATAACGAGCAGAGAAAATACGCTCGTTAAACACCACGGCAACACCTGCATTCTTCATATCATCGCTGCAAGCTGTATAAATCGCATGACGAATGTTGCTGTACACATCGTTGCTCGCGTCACTGAGCGCACGTTGTGAGCCTGTCAGAACAACCGGACGAACATTATCAATCGTTAAGTCAAGAAAGTACGCGGTTTCCTCCATCGAATCCGTTCCGTGCGTCACGACAATACCAGACACCGACTCATCCATAAACACCTGCTCGATCTTCTTTTTCAGCACAAGCAACTCATCAAATCCAATGTGCATAGACGGAAGCTGAAGCACTGATTCAACTTGTACGTCAATGTCAGCGGGTAGGCTGCACCGTCTAGCAAGCTCTTCTCCCGTTAATTCTCCCGCTACAAGCATCCCCTTCTCATTCGGCACACTTGCAATCGTTCCACCTGTTGTAAGCAAAACCACTTTTTTCATATATAACCCCCGTCTTATCGCTTTGCGATTTCTTCCGCAATCAATCCACCATGAAAGCGTCCATTCTCAATAAAAATAACATTAGCATTATTCCCTGCCGCAATAACCCCAGCAACAAACAAACCCGGTACATTCGTCTCCATCGTCTCTGGATTATGCTCCGGCTCCCCGGTCTCGGCACGCACCTCTACCCCAAGTCCGCCAAACAGAGAACGATCCGGATGATAGCCCGTAAGCGCCAGAACAGCGTCGGCTTCCACGGTTTTCTCTTCCCCGTTCTCTGACACCATGATGTACCCTTCTTCAATACGGGTCACCGTCGTGTTAAACATTGCTTTGATCCACTCTTTATTCACCATCGACTCAAACACCGGTAACACCCATGCTTTAATCGACGACGAATACGTCTCGCCCCGGTAGATCCACGTGACATCAGCCCCCGCACGGTACAAATCCATCGCCGCATCGACCGATGAATTTTTCCCACCAATAACAGCGACCTTCATCCCTTGATACGGGTGCGCTTCCTTATAATAATGCGACACATGTGCAAGCTCTTCCCCCGGCACGTCTAGCAGATTCGGATTGTCAAAATACCCGGTCGCAACAATTACAAACCGCGTCGCATAGTCCGCACGCGAGCCGTCCCGCTTCGTCGTATGCACCGTGAACGTGCCATCCTCCCGACGCTCAACTGCATCGACCTGCTCATATGAATGCAGGCGAAACTTACGGCGCTGTGCCACTTCACGATAATACGTGAGCGCTTCCTGACGCGTCGGTTTCTCCCCTGTCACCACAAACGGAATGTCTGCGATCTCAAGTAGCTCCGGCGTACTAAAAAAATTCATGAACGTCGGATAGCCATAGATCGAGTTCACCACACACCCTTTCTCAATAACGAGTAGATCGATCCCTTTATTCTGCAATTCAGCGGCCGCGGACAACCCACACGGACCCCCACCGATAATAATCACCCGTTCCATCCTTCCCACTCCTTTCTCTGTACCAATCATACGAAAAAAAATCCTCTACGATATTGTAGAGGATTTTTTGTCCGCAATTCAACTGCGGATGTGCACGTACTACACCCAGCCGCGGAATTGACTTGCTTCCGCCATCTTACGCACGCCTACCATGTAAGCGGCAAGACGCATATTCACGCCGCGTGCAGTATGTGTGTTATATACGTTTTCGAAAGAACGCACCAACACATCACGCAGACGAGTTTCGACTTCTTCTTCTGTCCAGTAGTACCCCTGGTTGTTCTGTACCCATTCGAAGTACGAAACAGTTACACCACCAGAGCTTGCAAGCACGTCCGGCACAAGTAAAACGCCGCGCTCGGTAAGAATACGAGTGGCTTCGAGCGTCGTCGGTCCATTCGCCGCTTCTACCACGATGCCTGCCTTGATGTTATGCGCATTCGCTGCTGTAATCTGGTTTTCAATCGCAGCCGGAACGAGGATGTCGCAATCAAGTTCCAGAAGTTCCTGGTTCGAAATTGTATTCGTGAACAGCTTCGTCACCGTACCGAATGAATCACGACGATCAAGCAGATCGTCAATATTGAGACCGTTCTCATCATGCAGTGCACCATATGCGTCTGAGATGGCAATTACTTTTGCACCCGCATCATGCATGAATTTTGCCAGGAAGCTACCCGCATTACCGAAGCCCTGAACGACTACACGTGCGCCTTTGATGTCAATGCCACGTTTTTTCGCCGCCTGCTCGATGCAGATTGTAACCCCTTTGGCAGTCGCTGTCTCACGGCCTTGTGAGCCGCCAAGCACAAGTGGTTTGCCTGTAATAAAGCCCGGTGAATCAAATTCACGGATTTTGCTGTATTCATCCATCATCCATGCCATGATTTGTGAGTTCGTAAATACGTCCGGCGCCGGAATATCTTTAGTCGGTCCAACGATCTGGCTGATCGCACGTACATAACCACGGCTCAGTCGCTCAAGCTCACGGAATGACATCTCACGCGGATCGCAGATGATACCGCCTTTACCACCGCCGTACGGCAGATCAACAATACCGCACTTCAAACTCATCCAAATTGAAAGCGCTTTAACCTCATCCTCAGTAACATCCGGATGGAAGCGAACGCCACCTTTTGTCGGTCCAACTGCATCATTATGCTGTGCACGGTAGCCTGTAAAAATTTTGGTCTCGCCATTATCCATACGTACCGGAATCCGGACCGTAAACATACGCATTGGTTCTTTAAGAAAATCATACATCGTTTCGGAGTAACCAAGATTACTCAACGCTTCGTGAATGACTGTTTGCGTTGACTCTAATACATTCAAACTTTCTTGCTGACCTGCGTTCCCATTCGCAGGTTTTCCAGCTACTTCATTTGCTCCCATAAACAATACCACCTTCGAGATTTGGTTATCTGATAAAGTTCAATCCTAGCCAGTATACATCTTTATTTTAGTATTTGGAAGGTGCAAAACTGGCTTTTTTTTCGTCAGATTTTAATAACAAAAAATCACGCCATTCATTGCCATACCTGGCGATACACACCCGAACCATTTTTGAATTATACCAATTCTCATCGGCATTATACAACAACTTGAACACATCCGTTACATACCGCAGGCGATCACAAAAAAAGCACGCGGACAGATAGCCGCGTGCTCGGTGTTCCTATGAAATCAATCGAAATAACGGCACAAAACATCAACCGCTTCCGCCTCAACGATCGTTTTGCCATATTCCTGCAGTACATACTTCGTTAATGTAGATGCTTCGCCGTATTCGGACAGTACCGCAATGAAGTTATCATATTCACTACGTTCCATATCCACATCTTCAAACACGAGATAGTAACGGTCACGGTACGCATATGCGCTCCCACCGTATGGAGCTTTCCCCTGAATGCGATGCGCCAGCTCGATAAGATGATCAAAATCGTGGAATATATACACAATGTCATCACTCTCTTCAAGGGTAACCTGCATCTCGTATATATCGTCATAATCCAGATCGTCCGCATCGCTCGCTTCCGTCTTACCACGCGTTACAATGACAACCATGCCCTGCGCAGGAAGTGAGAACACTTCAACGGCGACCGGACCATTAACCGTAAATCCAACTTCATCATGAGCATGGTCCATCATATCATTGAAAAGCTCATGTACTTTTGGAATATCTCGCCACATGTCGTCTTTTTCGATACCCCGTTCGGTTAAATCATCAAAGGTTAAAAAAATACGAATCTTATCCTGATTGAGACGTTCAACGCGCATTATGACCCCTCCCTCCGCAAATTCGGTGGTAGTATTAGAATACGTTACAGGATGTATTGTGTTCAAATAAATATATTATTTTCATGATACCACGGGGAGTCAATACGGTACAAGGTGGGAAACATAAAAAAATACAGCTACAAGCCTATCGGGTAGCTGTATTTTTTTGCACGCCCGGTTGCTTCTTCACATTCCCTTTTCCTTCTCTTCCTCCAACTGCCTGCTCTGTTTCTCCAGACGCTTCACCTCGATGATCTTCGCCTGAATTGTGCGGGATAACTGGCGCAGCTCAATTACATCGCCGCGGTCGCGAATCTCACGGAACTCATTCTGAAAAGCAGTCGCCTCGATCACGAAGCCACGCTGATACAAGTTCTCGATTCCCTGCAAAATGCGGGACACCATGTTCGACTTGTACTCAAACATCTGCTGTGCATCCCGAATCTCATCCCGAATCTCCGACATCTCCGTATCAAGCAAGTGGGCCGCTTCCGCCGTCGTACGCAGACGCTCCCGGATATCGTCCGGAATATTCCCTTCATATTTATAGCTCAACGAGTGCTCAATCGTCGCCCAGAAATTCATCGCCAGCGTACGGATTTGAATCTCGGCCAGAATTTCCTTCTCCCCGTGCGCAGTCTGTACCGGATAACGGATAATAATATGATGGCTTCGATATCCACTTGGCTTCTGATTATTTATGTAATCCTTCTCATACACAATCGTCATGTCCTTGCCGCCGCGCTGATGAACAAGTTCAACCACACGCTCAATATCCTGCACGAACTGACACATGATGCGAATTCCGGTTATATCTTCAATTTCTTCAAGTTGATCAAGCGGAACATTTAACTTGTGCGCTTTCTCCAAAATGCTTGATATTTTTTTAATACGGCCTGTTACAAATTCAATCGGCGAATATTCGTTGCGCTTCTTTAGCTCTTTGCGAATACTACGAAACTTCACCTTCAATTCCTCTACGGCCTGTTCATATGGAATGAGGAATTGCTCCCAGCTTCTGTCATCCACTAGACATGTATCCCCCTTACCTTACTTTCTTGCCTCTGCTGTTCATTATAACAAAAAAGTTTGCAAATAGAAGAACCGATCAACTTGTACAGATGGAAAACCTTATTGCCAATCAAATGATACAAGTTTTATAACAATAAAGAATATCCAGAAAAAGTTTGACAAAAAAAGAACGGCTCAAAGGCCGCTCTTTTATTTTTACAAGTATTCGTTTTCGTGCTTCGCTTTCAGACGACGCCATCTGCGCTCGACTTCCTTGCTAAACGCTTGGATCGTCGGCTCATATTCCGGCTTGGTCAAATGCTTCGTTTTGCCCATCAGTGTCAGCCAATCGCCTACTTCGATGCGCTTGCCTTTCGCTTCCGGATCATGCGTAATGGTCGTAACGCCACGCTCGACTTCATACAGCGGGAAGAAGCAGGAGTTTACCGCCGCTTCAACGATGGACTGTCCTTCCTCATCCGGCGACTTCCAGTTCAGCGGGCACGCAATGAGAATTTTGCCATACGCAAGCCCTTCGTTCTGGGCATACCACTGCGCTTTTGCTGCTTTTTTCAGCAGGTCCTGCGGGAACGCTTCAGAACCCGTGAATACATACGGAATGTTTGTCGCCGCCATAATCTGCGCGGTGTCTTTATGATGGAACGTCTTACCGCCCTGCTTTTTGCCGACATTCGATGTGGATGTCATATGGCCAAGCGGTGTAGAGTAAGACAGCTGGCTACCTGTGTTCATGTATCCTTCATTATCGTACTCCAGGATGATCATTTTATGATTACGCAGCGCAGTACCGATTGCTGGCCCCATACCGATATCCATCCCGCCGTCACCTGTAACCATGACGAATGTAAAATCATCTGCTACTTCAATCTCTCCTCGACGCTTACGCTCGAAGAACATCTCAACCGCACCGGACAGCGTCGCCGCCCCATTCTGGAACAAGTTGTGAATATAGGACTGCTTGTGTGAGCTGTATGGATAACCCGTTGTTACAACCATCGCACAGCCGGTCTGGAACAATACAACGATGTCACCCTCGATACCTTTAAAGAACAGCTCAAGTGCCGGGAAGATCCCACAGCCCGGACATGCGCCATGCCCTGGTGCGATACGCTTCGGTTTTTTGGTGAGCGCGCGCAACGGCGGGATTTTCACGTTCAGCTTGCCTGTCGCTTCATCTGGCGTTACCGTGATGAGACCCGTTTTAAACGCATCCCCATGCAGCGGCTTCAATAATTTTTTCGGCACGGCATCCGGATTACCCGGCGTATGACCGTAGTAGTCGAACGGAGTTGGCGCATAGCCAAGGTCTGCCGCTTCGATTGCCAGCTGGAAAAACGCTTCTGCATCATCATGATAGAAGTCTTTACCGCCCACACCGAAGATGCGGCTGACAACGACCGTTTCATTGCCTTTCAGCTCTTGCAGTGTCGATTTCAGTTCATGTGTCAGGTTCGCGCCGTGTCCACCGTATGAATCAGCACGCTCCCCGATCATGATCGCTTTCAGGTTTTTACAAGCTTCTTGAATTTCCTGTTTTGGCCACGGACGAATCATATTCGGGCTGATGACACCCGCCTTGATGCCCTTAGCACGTAGCTGGTCGGCTACGTCTTTGGCCGATTCAGATGCTGAATTCAGCAGGAATACCGCCACTTCTGCATCTTCCATGCGGTACAGATCAAGTATATCGTATTTGCGGCCAGAGATTTTTTCATACTCTGCTGACACCTGCTTAAATACATCGTACGCTTTGTACATCGCTTCGGATTGCTGATAGTTGTTGTTGATCAAGTCTGGATCATTCATATATGGACCGATGGTAACCGGGTTTTCCGGGTCAAGTGCGTGCACGTAGCCCGACGGCATCTCACCTACGAAATCCTGCACCGTTTTGCGGTCGCTAAAGTACTGCACACGGCGCTTCTGATGCGATGTGAAGAAGCCGTCATACGCTACCATTACCGGCAAGCGCACGTCTGCGTGCTCCGCTACTTTGAGCGCCATGATGTTCATGTCATATACCGCCTGCGGATCACGAGCTAACAAAATCGGCCAACCGATATTAAGGCCGTAATACAGGTCAGAATGGTCACCGCGAATATCAAGCGGACCACTGATCGCACGGGTGACAAGATTTAATACCATTGGGAACCGTGTACCAGACTGCACTGGCAGCTGCTCAAGCATATACAAAAATCCGTTCGCACTCGTCGCGTTAAATACGCGTCCGCCCGCTGCTGCAGCCCCATAGCATACCCCCGCCGAGCCGTGTTCACCATCCGCCGGGATCAAAACAATATCATGCTCACCACGTGTCTTCATCGCATCGAGGAACTGCGCTACCTCTGTGGACGGCGTGATTGGGAAATAGCCCATCAAGTGATAATTAATCTGTGCCGCCGCGATTGCCGCCATCTCGTTGCCGGACTCAAACGTTAACTTTTGCTCCGGTGCAATCTCGTTTAACCGCGCTTTTTCTTTATCGTACTCAATCGCCATGTGTAAGTCTCCCCTCTTGGTTTAGTTTTCAGCCAGAATGAATTTGTGCGGTACGCGGTTATCTTCCGCATAGCCAATTTCTTCGCGCATATTCGTCAGAGCTTCCACAGGACAAGCCTGCACGCATTTTAGACAACCCTTGCAGTATTGATAATCGATGCCCGAGAGAAACATCTGTGGACGTCCTTTTTTATCCGTTCCTTCTTCCCAGACGAAGCAATAGTCCGGACAAACTGTATCACAGGCTGCACAATGAATGCATTTGCTCTCGTGATATTCCGGCAAGAAGCCCTGGCGGCTGCCGCTCAAGTCTTTTAAGATGCTATTGCCAGGATTCACCACTACACCGCCAATCGGCTGTGTCGCATAGCCAAGCGCCGGTTGCGAACGGACGAACGCTTTGCCCGTTGATCCTGCTGGCACTTCATATGTTTTGAACTGCATTTCATTGTAGCCGCGATCAAACGTGCGGATATTCGGTTCAACAAAATGCGGGTATTTTTTCTCGAATGTTTTGCGGATAACAGCACGCATCGCATCGGGGTCCAAGAAGTCACAGATGCGGAATAGGGCCCCGAGCATCGCTGTGTTTACTTTTGTTTTTTCTTCTACGGCAATCCCAAGCGCGTCAACAATCGCCAGCGTGCCGTATTCAAGATGCAGATCGCCGCGAACTTCGTCAAACTCACGTGTTGAGTTTACAAGCACAATCCCGTGTGCATCCAGGCCGGATACTACATCGATCGTTTTGTACAGTGCTTCATGGAATACACCTACCACATGCGGGCGTTCAATCGGACTTGCCGCGCGAATTCGCATATCCGGGTCAGCAAAGCGGACGAACGCTTTTACTGGCGACCCTTTTTTCTCCGAACCATAGGATGAGAAGTTCATCCCGTTCAGTCCAAGACCGAGCACCCCGGCTTCTGCAAGCATTTTGCCCGCCAGGTTAGCTCCGAGACCTCCGATTGACTCCAGACGGATTTCATAAAAACCCAGTTCATTTTTCTTTGGAAGCAACGACATCGTTTTTCCTCCCCTTATTCATATAGTAAAACAGCCGCTTCAATTCTATGAAACACTCGCTTATCTTTTTCGTTTCAAATAAGCTTGCTGGTTATTAGCAAAATTCAAAATCCTCTTACACCAGTTTGTTATCACGATTATAACAGTATGATTTTATATCAACAACAGTTTTTTGACCATTTTTCTAAAAAATTTATAAAAACGCTTACTATGCTGATTTAACAGGCATTAACCTGCTACAATTCGACAAAAACACTCAAGAAACAGATATGATACAAACGAAAATAAAAAACTAATACAGTTTTTATTTATCACTATTAGTATATTAATTACTTGACAAAATAAAAGAGCCCGATCCCTCGGACTCTGCATAAATCCTATATTTTTCATTCGTGTACTATAACATAAGATCGCAGTTTTAAAACAGTTATCTGTTATCATCCTGCAAGCTCTTATGAATCCAGATCGCCGACTGCGCTCCGTCACCGATCGCCACCGTTAGCAGTTGAGAATGCACTGTAACATCTCCTGCCGCCCATACCCCCGGCACATTCGTTTCTTTTGTACGACCATCCACCGGGATATGGCCATTTTCGAGCCGCTTCACCCCAAGCATCTCGGCCAGGTCAGATTCTACATGAACACCACCAAAAGCTACGAACCCTTTCTCCGCCTTAATTCGCGTCCCATCCGCCAGCTCAACAGCCGACAGATGTTCTGCATCCTGTACATGTACAGCCTGGATTTTCCCTTCATAGATGGCAACTCCTGCTTGCTCACAACGGCTGCGCAACGAAGCAGAAATCAGGTTCTCGTCCGGCTCATGATTAATATAAATCAGCTGATCTGTCCAATAACGAAGCGTACAGGCAAGCGCCGCCCCTACATCCCCGGCTCCAAGAATAGCACATACACGTCCCCGCACTTCATACCCGTCACAATCCGGGCATAAATAAATCGCACTGCCAAGCACTTCATGCAAGCCTTCAATCTCTTCGGGCAACCGATCCGAAAGCCCCGTGCTTAAGAGCACACGCTGCGCCTGTACCGCCTGTCCGTCGTCTGTCCGCAGTTCAAAATATTCGTCGGACAGACGGCGCGCTTCCGTTACTCGCGCATTCACAAACTCCACGGTTTCATATGTACGCGCCTGCTTATGCCCAATCTCCCGTAGACTAGGCCCGCTTACTCCATTCTCAAACCCGATTATGTTGCTGTATTTTTTCGCCAGTACAGATCGCCCGCCGTGCGCATCGAATACAACTACCCGATGCATGTAGCGTCCAAGCTGAATGGCAGCTTGCAAACCCGCAATCCCTCCACCGATAATCGCACAATCATACATTCACATCCGCCCCTTTCATTTCATATCGATAGCCCTGCTCCACAAGAAACATCTGCCGCTTCCATGCATACTGCTCCTCTTTGGACTCAGCTGATACAAGGGAGTAAAAGCAGGCCCCGCGCCCATCTTTCTTCGGGCGCAGCACCCGTCCGAGCCGCTGGGCTTCCTCCTGACGCGAACCGAACGTGCCGGACACTTGTACAGCCACACTAGCATCAGGCAGATCAATCGCAAAATTCGCAACCCGTGATACGACGAGACGAGTAATCTCACCCCGACGAAAACGGCTATACAATTCATCTCGCTCTGAATGCGGCGTTTTTCCAGTGATAAGTGGGACGCCTAGCTCCTGTGCTAATCGTTCAAGCTGAGAGACGTAGTGACCAATGATCAGGACCGGATCGTTCGGATGGTCAGCGAGTACATCTTTCACAACATTGATCTTGATCGGGTTCTCTGCGGCCAGGCGGAACTTTTGCCGTTCATCCGCCTGCATATATTTCGTCTTCAGCTCCGTTGTCAGCGGGACGCGAATCTCTGTGCAGTGCGCTTCCGCGATATACCCCTGTTCTTCCAAGTATCGCCACGGCAGTTCATATTTTTTCGGGCCGATCAAGCTAAATACATCAGTCTCACGCCCATCTTCCCGCACAAGTGTCGCTGTCAGGCCAAGCCGTCGCTTCGCCTGAATGTCTGCTGTCATGCGAAAGACCGGAGCGGGAAGCAGGTGCACTTCGTCATACACAATCAATCCCCAGTTGCGCTCATGAAAGAGCGACAGATGAGGAAATTGCCCGGTGCTGCTTGCGCGGTGTGTCACCATTTGGTATGTGCTGATCGTCACCGGTCGCACCTCTTTACACTCCCCTGTATACATGCCAACCTGTTCAGGAGCAAGGGATGTTCGTGCAATAATCTCATCCCGCCACTGCCGTACAGAAGCAGAGCTACTTGTCAGTATAAGGGTTGCCATACCGAATCGTACCATCGTTTCGATACCGACAACGGTTTTGCCGGAACCACACGGCAAGACGATGACACCATTCCCACCCGCGAGACTCCCACCCGCATAAAAAGCATCAACCGCATCTTTCTGATACGTACGCAGCGAGAACTCACTTCCTTCTCTAAGCACAAGCGGAAGTACTTCTCCATCTGTATAGCCAGCTTCATCCTGCACCGGGTAGCCGAGCTTCAACAACTCCTGCTTGATAACACCACGTAACGCCGATGGAATCACAACATGCTGCTTACTTCGCTGCTCTGTGACAAGAGCCGCAATAGACGGATAGCTGAGAATATCATGCATGACATCTTCAGCTGCTGATGCAAGCACAAGCATATCCCTGTCCTGATAAAGACGGATCTGTCCGAATCGCTCTACTGTCTGGCGGATTTCTGCTTCGATATGGCGCGGAACCGGATAGCGAGCATACGCCGCCAGTGCTGAAAGAATGGTGTCGGCACACAACCCAAGAGAGGCTGCATTCCAGAGTGACAGCGGAGTAAGGCGATATGTATGAATATAGTCAGGGCTTTTGATCAGCTCAGCGAAGGGAGCAATCGCATCGCGGGCCAGACGGTATTTCGGATGCTCAACTTCAAGCAGCAGTGTCCGATCTCCCTGCACGATTAACGGATTATCCATGAATGTTGCTCCTTTCTATATCGCTGTTATTTTCCCACAAAAAGAGCCACCTTTATCCGGGTGGCATCGGAATTTTGACAGTAGATCCAACAAACACGTTCTGTGTATTGCGAATGTTATTATAACGCGCCAAATAAAATTGATATTTTCCGGTGCCGTAATAGCGCACAGATAGCTTGTACAGCGTCTCTCCTGCCTGCATCCGGTGACGAATGACTCGCTTCTTTTTTGAAACGGAAGCTGATTTTTGGACCGGCTTGACCGCTTCTGGCCGGGCAGCCGAAGCCGATTCCGCCACCTTGACCGGCACAGGTGATGGAGCAGGCGGTTTGGCTGGAGTCGGTACTGGGGCCGGAGCGGGCGGTTTGGCTGGAGTCGGTACCGGGGCCGGAGCAGGTGGTTTGGCTGGAGTCGGTATCGGGACCGAAGCAGGTGGTTTAACTGGAGTCGGTGCAGATTTTGCCTGAGCTTGCGGAACAGTAGAGGCGGGAGCTGAAGCCGGTTCACTCTTCCCAGCAAACCACCAGAATCCAAAGCCTGCAAACAATGCTATCGCAATCGCTCCACTTGCATAGTACGGAACAAGATTCAACGGCTCCTTCACATGAACCGCGCTGCGCGGCGGGAGCAGACCTGTACGCACAGGCTCCACAGCTCGTTCACCCTCTTCCCTATGCAACTCGGAAGATTGCTCAGCAGCTCCTTTCGTCTGTTCAATCAGCCTGCGCAGTTCATCAGCCTGATCAGCTTCATGCTTCGGATGCAGCTGTTCATTCATCACGTTTGTCCCCTCTTTCCCGTTCGTTTCGTCTTTATCTTACATCATTCGACTATACACCCGAGTTTTCCTCCATTTTATGGATGAACCACCCTTTTTTTACGAAATAACCGAGAGCCACATCAATTAGAAAATGGGCCCAGATCGCCGCCCACACCGCCCCTGTCCGAACAACCAGGGCACCAAAAAGCAAACTAATCCCGAATACGACAGCGACCATCACCCATTTCTTCCAATAACGAACGTGAACCACCGTAAACAAAATACTCGTCCACCAAATGCCAAGTCCGGGCTGTATCACGGCACGGAACAATAGTTCTTCTGACACAGCGACCACGAGACAAAGACTTATAATCTGTACGCCGGACAAATCTCGGAACAGTAGCTCGTTCACACCGCCGTCATCAAACATCCCCCGAGGTAGCACTACGAGAAGCACGACTTCCGCCACGATCACAAATAGAGCCACCAGTGTACCATACAGTACGCCAGACTGCCAGTCAGCCAGCGTGAATATCTCCTGCCATCCCCGGCCCGAACGAATATAAAACCAGTACAAGCCCACAAGCCCGCACAACAACAAAATCCCCTGTGTCATATATACATTAATGGCCAGCACGCGGCTGGTTAGCCCCATTTTACGTACATCCATGCGGTGCATCTCCTTCCACCGGCAGAAGCCAATCAAGTTCCTTCTGCCAGTTCCACTCTAACGCATCGCGCTGATCCACGCTTTCCTCTTGTTTCCGGTACGTCTGCATATCGATACCGCATCGGTCACAGCAACTTGCCAGCGCCGTATGATGCTCCTGTGCAAAGTAGCGACCGATTTTCTCACGCCGGCATCCTGCCTCATGCAAAAAGCGGCGCATCTCTTCTACTTTACCATACCGCTCCCCTCTGCGGCGGGCAATTGCGGCAGACAATCTCTGGCAGTTAGTGGGGACTGTCTGTGATACTACAAGCATCCAGCCATCCCGACTGCGCTGCACACGCGACACCCCGCCCAGCGTTTCGAGATGGTACAGCAAAATTTGTACCTGTTGCTCACTAAGCCCGTACTTCATCTGCATATCCGTTTTTTTTAGCTCGATTTCTTGCCCCGCATGCGACACAAGCGCCGCCGTCCAATCCCGCATCTGCACTTCATCCGGATATTCTTCATGAATCAACTGATGAGGCAGAAGTCCATCTTCCGGCACCGAAAGAAGACACGCGTATCCTGGCCTGCCATCTCGCCCAACCCGACCTGTCTCTTGCAAATACGACTCCATATCCGGTGGCATATGATAGTGCAGGACAAATCGAATATCCGATTTGTCGATCCCCATACCGAATGCATTCGTCGCAAATACAATCGTAAGCTCTCCATCGAGGAACTGTTGCTGCACGAGCATCCGATCATCCGCTGCCATGCCGCCATGATAAAATGCACAGCGCTCGATCCCGCGCTCCTGTGCCCGAGCAAACGCCCGCTCTGTGCCACTCCGTGAGCGAAAATACACAAGCCCCGGTCCCTGCAGTTCCGCAAGCTTCGCAAACATCAGCTCATTCTTATCCTGCTCATTATCAAGCCGAGCCACATCATAGCAGATGTTCTCCCGGTTTACCGACTGCATCTGCACACACTCAGGCGGAATCGCGAGCTGCGTGCAGATATCACGTTGTACCGCTTCCGTAGCGGTAGCCGTCAGCGCCAGCACGGGCGGATGACCAAGACGTGCGATTCGTTCGCCCAGGCGCTGATAGTCCGTCCGGAAATCATGCCCCCACTGCGAGATGCAATGCGCTTCATCCACCACAAACAATGAGACACCGACTCCCGCAAGCTCGCGGACAAATGATTCCTGCTGTAGCTTTTCGGGTGATGCGTACAAAATTTTGATCTGGCCATTCGCCACCTGCCGCATCTTCCACGCCTGCTCCTGCTGTGACAGGGCACTGTTAATGTATTCGGCACTACGAACCCCCCTCTGGCGTAACTGACGAACCTGATCAACCATCAACGAGATCAACGGTGAGATCACAACCGCAAGCCCGGGCAACATAAGCGCCGGAAGCTGGTAACACACGGATTTACCGCCACCTGTCGCTAGCACGCCAAGCACATTCTCGCCTGCAAGCGCATGCCGGATAATGTCCCACTGCCCTGCCCGGAACACCGAATAGCCAAAATACCGCTGCAACATCTCTGCTACCTGTTTTTCATTCATCTATTATTCCTCCTGCTTCGGTAGCCGGGCACACGCCAACCGAATATCAAGATAGCTGTATGCCTCCCCGAGCGCGCGCCGAATATCGCTAATTTTGCGCGTGCCAGTCTCTGCTACAAACGCGTGAATGCGCGCAAGCTTGTCTGCTTTCACAAGCGAACTCACCGGAAAAGCTGGATCTGCAAGCACAATCTCAACAATGTGATCTTCGACGGTCCCCCGCTTCAGGCGACGCAGCTGGATAATCTCCTCTACGGTACGCCCCTCCTGTAGAAGCCGCTTCGTCTGGCGCGCCGATTGGCTTAATCCGTCATCCGGCGCTTCCACGAATCGGGACAGCACAGGAAACGCCGCAGGACTGCATACACTCACCTGCTCCGCTGCTAGCCGGATGAGGTGCAGGGCGGCAGCTCCGTCCGCAAGATCAAGCCGTGCCGCCAGCTGTGCATACGTCCATCCGGCGCGTGGCTTTCCGCTCAATCGGCGCAGCAGCAACTCGCGCTCCCATTCCGCAAGCCGCTCCATCCAGCAAAAAAGCTCCCTTTTAACCTGAACGGAAAGCTCCAGACGGTCTGGATGCGATAACAGCACCTGCTTCACATCTTGTTGCATCCCTCGCTCCTCCACAATCGGATAAAAATGCGGCTCTTCGTACACAAGCTGAGATATCGTCTGTACCAGGAGTGCGGTCCGCTGCCAGAATCGTACGGCACGTGTTCGCTCAAACACAGATGACACAGAAGCAAGACACGCCGCATAGCCGAACTCCTCTTCTAACTGCGTAAGCCTCACATCACCCAAGGCAGATACATACACAGACAATCGCTCTCCATGCGAGCGCACAGCAAGCAAACCGTCGTCCACTAGACGGTTCAACTCGTTCTGTATGCTCTCCGGTGAGCGTTGCTGAAACAATCCGTACAACATGGACAGGTCGAACAGTGCCGCATCCGCGATCGCTTGATTATTCTTCCGCCCGCGCAAAAGATGAACAATTGCCTGAGGCGTCCTCTCCCCCGCCATACGTGCGGCAGCCAGTATATATAATCCTTCTGTAAAGGCCAAATTTTTTTCCATGTTTTCCTCTCCCGCTGTTCGGGTATTTCCCCTTTGTAGGGACGTTCTTTCATTATAGCGAATATTCATGTATCACCACGCAAAAAAGCGAACACAAATACGCGGATTATTTTTAAGAACCATCTTGAAATTCGGCGCAACAATGACTACAATGAGGAATGAAGTGGACAAACTCGGTTTGTCCTAGAACCCTGGAGGTGGAAAGAACCATGAAAACATATGTTGATAAAGACACTTGTATTGCTTGTGGTGCTTGTGGAGCAACTGCTCCAGACGTATTCGATTACGATGATGAAGGTCTTGCCTTCAACAAAATCGATGACAATGCAAACACTGCTGAAATTCCGGACGTTCTGCACGACGACGTTCGCGACGCAGCTGAAGGTTGCCCAACTGACTCCATTAAAGTAGAAGAATAGAATTCTGCTTTAACGGAAGTGCGTTTACGGTAACGAAAACGCGAAAAAGTGCGGTCTTACTGCATTTTATCGGATATTGATGCGCCCACATTGACGACAGTGCGTGGTCAATGTGTGGTCAATGTACAATATATGTGGTCAAAATGTGGTCAAGAAAACACGAAAAAAAGAGCCTGTTCGATGCCTTTCGGACTGGCTCTTTTTGTGTTCTTTTATGTCTATCCCCTTACCATCCTACCGATCCCTCATTCCTCGAAAGTCTCGTCAAACAAAATTAAGCCTCCCACTCATCCGGGAGGCTTTTGACTGTATAACCCTTGCATAGTTTAATTGTATGCTTGGACATTAGAGATTATTGCACGTATTTACCACTTAGTTGTTGTTCAGCCATCTGAACAAGACGCTTTGTAATCTCGCCCCCGACAGAACCGTTCTGGCGAGAAGTTGTATCTGGTCCAAGTTGTACACTGAATTCCGCCGCAATCTCATACTTCATTTGATCGAGTGCATTAGTCGCTTGTGGTACTACCAGTTGGTTAGTATTACGGCCTTGATTTTGTTGTGGCATAGTTTATTGCCTGCTATGGAGAATTTTACTTCTTGGTAATCTTAAAATTCCACATAGGAGAGGTGGTATACTAAGGGAATTTATCCTTTATGTATATAAATTTTTCGAACGGAGCTAAGTAGCAAAACAACGAAATCTGGAGAAAACAAGGGATCGTGTATTTGGGGAAACGATTGCTTTTTGCGTTATTTCCCGAAAGGGAAAAACCTTGAATTTGGCCGATTTTGAACGAATATAAGGTTTTGTTAATTTAGCCGTTTACCATAATGACTATTATCGGATGTTAAGATGAAAGTTTTTATTTCGCTTCATTTTCATTAATTGCTTTTATATAAATACGACCTTTTTCTTCAACCGCAATAGCCTTTTTTATATCTGTACCAACAATCTCAAAAAACTTTGTTCCAACAGGGTATTTATTTGAAAAAACTCCTGATTGTATGGTATCTTCCTTATCACTATAAGAAGAAACTGAACCAATTTCTTTTCCCACTGTTTTAATTTTTTCTCCAGTTACCACGTATGTTACACCATTCCATTTTATAAACTGGTATGCCCAAGATGCTGTTTTTTGCTGCTTCTGATTCCATATGCTTGTACCATTTGAACACGCTGTTACAATCAGTAGAAATAAAAAACAAAGCAAAAACTTTCTCATACATTCCTCTCCCTCGGATTTAAAAATAACAATATATCAATAAAAGTTTTAAGAACCAACTCTATTATAACAATACTATATTTTTTCATATTAATTACATTTTATATACAAAATTTAAAATTATGATTATTTTGTATTGTTATTTTATGTAAATTACTTTATTATTAACAACTATAAGATTATTTAATAATATTTTCCAGTTTTTTTAATTATCTTCTCTAATTTTAACATCAACTTTAAAGGAGGAAATCTCAAAAAGGAGTTTATAATCTATTAAATTAAAAAAGAAGGAAAGGGAGAAAATATGAAAAAAACTCTTTTTTTAATCGCTTTAATTACTGTTATGGCTTTCAGTTCATCCAGCGTCTTTGCTTATCATTTATTAGGAGGAAAATGGGCAAGCGCAAACCCTGTAACCTGGTACTATGACAGTTATATTGGCTCGAATGCAAAAACTGCAGCTAGTGCTGGTGCCACAGAATGGAATAGTGTTGCTTACTCAAAAGTTAAGTTTTCCAATGTAAGTGCTGGAAAACTCTATATCACTGAAGTTAATGATTCAACAGCTGATTATGATGGAATATGCAACATGAGCCCTAATACATATGCTGGCACATACACTTCTGGAACCATTACATTTAACAAAGCTAAAACGACAACATACAATATCTCAGGTGCACTTAGTTCAGTAGCTACTCATGAGATGGGACATGCATTAGGACTCGCACATAGTGATGGTAAAGTTATTATGAACCCTTACACCTTTGGTACTGGAAGTCGCTATGGTGATTATAAATTAACAACTCCTCAGTCTGATGACATTGCTGGAATTAAAATCCTTTATCCATAATACCCCCGAAAGAGGTGAGAGTATGATTAATATATTAAACAAAAAAGTAGTTACAGGTATTTTAGCAGCAGCCGTGGCTTCCGGTGCAGGGATTTTTTGCTCTTCTCAAATAATACTTGCTCAAAAACCAACAAAAACAATTTATGCAGATGCAAGTTGGTCATATGGTTATGGAAATATTGATGAGTTAATACAACAAAGCGACCTAGTAGCATTAGTCACAATTGGAGAGAAAACTAAAGAATGGTCTATAGGAAATATACCTAAAACGGATTTTGAGGCAGTAGTAAAAAAACCTTATATTAACTCTATAAAAGGGCAAAAAATTTATATCACACAAACTGCCGGTATAACAGAATTAAATGGGGAAAAGGTAAATTTCGAATTGGGAGATGACCCAGTAGTTCAACCTGGAGAGGAATATGTAATTTTTGCTCGGGAAAATGACAAGGGTACATATACCATTTTAGGTGGATCACAAGGTAAACTAAAAAATATTAATGGTAAATTACATGCAATGAAATATGTATCTAAACGTGTAGAAGCCGGAAATATTAATATTAATGGTGTAGCAATAGATGAACTTGAAAAGACATTCAAACATAAAGACAATAAATAAACGAAAGGAAAACCCAAGACCTATTTGTTGCTAAACAGGTCTTGGGTTTTCCTTTTTAGGGTTTATCCCAAATAGTCTATTTATACAAACCAGCATATATCTATCAAGTTAACGTAAATCAAGTTATCAGACGTCACAAAGGGACTTGTGGTGAATTTCGAATTGATTTTGACAAAACAAAAAAGCCCCACCACCCGAAATTGGGTAGTGGGGCTATATCATTTCTATACATCTTTCCTGTTATCTTCCTGCTTTGGAACGTGCTTCGTGAAAAAGAATGCTGTAACAGCAGACAAGGCCCCGATCAGTACCGTGAGAATTGTCATCGTGATATCTTTATCTCTCAATACTAGCATAGCGATGAATAGGGCAGCTGTCAGTACAGCAAGTATGGCAAATGCAAATACATACTCAAACCTTTTCATGCTATCGCGCTCCCTTCGTCAGCGAGACTGTCTGAGTCTTTCCGTCCCAATCAACCTTGTATCCGAGCACATCTGCGATCTCCCGTGCATGTGCATAGCCTGTATCTCCTACTACAAGCGTTGTCTGAAGCGCTCCTTTGCCCAGCAGAGCCTTTCCATTCTCGAATCCTACCGGAACACCCGTCGCATTCCCAACAGCTCGTACAGGCAAATATGAGAGGTTATCACACATGATACCGGTTGCTAATAACTTAGCGCCATTAACTACAACAAAGCAGTTTGGAAGACTATTTGTTTTGCTTGTAGTTTGCTTACATTCTGTAGGGATAGTCACTATACTTGGACCTTGTGGTGGTTTTGAACCGGACGACAATTGACGGTAGTTAAGACCAAATATCATTTCTACGTGAGGTGTATCCTTAAAGCTTCTAAAGTCACCACCCCAAGCGAATCCTCTGGCTTTGAACGCCTGAACTACTTGTAACCAGTCAGCTGCTCTGTCACCGTTAAAGTCAGCTTTTTCATCCCAGCTTATATCAGCGCCTCCCTTTATGTAGAGGGCGAAATCAAGTGCTAGTCCAAAGTTATGGTACGACTGCCCGCCTTTTGCATTCGTCACGATCTTACCTAGCTTTGTCCGACCCTGCGCATAGAGATCGTTCTGCTCTGCAATGCTTCTGTACCCCTGTGTGATCAATACATAAATACCTTTATTCCATAACTCGAAGATGGCATCCCAGGCTTTCTGACGGACTGTAGGGTGTACATTAGTGTCATTCAGCCGGGAGTTCTTCTTTACAAGCCATTCCCATGTAATTATCATTTCTACGCCTCCGTTCTATTTTGTAAGCAGAAAATAAAAAAGTGATCCGATAAACGTAATGATGCCGCCAGCAATGGCGCCCCACATACGATTTCGATCACTTTTCATTTCTGCAATATCTCGCGTATTTTCATTCGTTAGTGACAATGCTTCTTGTGCTATTTTCTCGGTTATTTCGAGTCGTTCGCGGTCCTGGATGATAAAATCGAGCTTCGTTTCCATCCGAACCATGCGTTCAAGAAGTTCAGTTCCTTCCTGCATACTCCAGCTCCTTTCTGTGCAAATCAAAAAGCCGCATAAGCGACTATGAAACCTTCATCAAATATTCTGATTGAGCCAACTCTCCAGGCGTCACCTCCCCAAGTACATCATCAAGGAGACGGATACCGGCAGATGCAAACATCCGATCTACTGTCTCGCTGCAGTTCATCCGGTCTGGCGCGTCTCTGATCGATAGTCCAGTCAACAGATGTAAACCGTTTGTAAGGCTCTGTATCGTGTCATATTGAGCGCCTAGCATAGAGTTGATGAATGCTTCATCCTGTCCTTTTGCGTTGCTGTGAGCGCTCCTTGATAACGGAAAACATCATAATCTGATGACCGATAGTTCAAGTGGTCCGTTCGCAGAGGTTTTCGCCAGTCTGTCTCTACGATATGCAAGGGATCGCGCACAATAGCGACGTAACTGTAGGGAGAATGTGTCACCCGGCTAATTGTGCGACCGATCCACGTACGTCCGAAACAAAAAAGGAGATCAAACGGCTGTAGTTCCATCCGTGACCTCCCATGTAATTGTATTTAGTTCTTCTTCTGTTGTGGCATTTGCAATTTGTTTTTCAATTTCCCAAAAACGAGCGAATGCAGATAACTCATGTGATTTAGCATCTTTCATAAAGAGAAGGAATGCCTCTCGGCTATGAAGGATGGGGCCAGCATCTTTCGTTTTTATGGGTACTTCACTTACAGTCGGATCAAGTGCGAAATCACTTGCATACTTATTGTAATTTAACTGGTCGTACGCACTATATCCGTATTCGTGATTGGTTCCCGTGCACGACGAGTAGAAGTTTTCCAGTATTTTTTGTTCGCATAGGGCGCTCATCTCATCATTTTTCTGCTGTTGCAGTGTTGCAAAATCAACTACTGGTGCAAGATGGCGAAACTCACCTGTTTCCCGGTCATACGTTGCGCCAAACAAAGTTGGAGTAAGCCCATCTATAAGGATAGAGGATGGAGAATCAACTTCCCTATCAGATTCTAAAATCCCAACAACAGTGCTGTTCTCGTTTAATTGGGCGTACACGTAACTGTTACGCATATTCCGTCACCTCAAATTGTAAGTATGATCCTGGCAACCCTGCTCCAAGTCTAAGAGTTGTATTTGATAAGAAGGCGTACGCAGCTGGGATAGTGGTGTTACCTCCGCTTGTACACCATACTCGTACAGACGTTTTTGTTATGTCTACAGCAGAAATGGTTACGTCTACCGCGTAGAGACTCTGACCATTAGGAAAGGTTGATGCAGTTGATGGCGCAGTAGCGAGCCCTCTCTGAAAACTCTTAATCGCCGCCATAGTCTTCCACCCCGTTCCGTCATTTATTTCCCACATGCCATTGTTTAAGCGGACTTTAACTCCATTTAGTTCAAGCTCCTGTAACTTCGCCATTTGATCACCCCGCCTTACTGTATAGTTCTAGTTTTACGTTTGAAATGGTAGGGGAAACGCTTGTGTTATTTGTCGTAATCGTCTGCCGGACTTTCAGCGTTTTTCCTTTTACATCCATATCTGTTGCAATCCCCGGAATAGTTGTCCCGTTTGTGGCCGTTTGCCATGTAGCCCCATTGTCGATTGATGTTTCTAAGGTTATAGTCCCGGCTGGATTATTACTAATAGCTGTAAACTTACCGTAAAATTTAATAGCCCCGTTTTGGCTATCCTGCCAAGCCGTGAGTGGTTCTGTAAAATCTCTGCTATTTTCTATCGTTGTCGGCCTTGTCGTTGTTCCCGTGGTATAGTTCGTTAATTGCACAATGGCCCCCCATGTTCCATTTGTACATGCAATCTTGCCTATATTGTGGATTGACGTTGTTGACGTAGCACACAGTACAAAAAGATTGTTGTTTTTGTCTGCTGTGATAGATGGCCATGCAGAAAAACGTGTAGTACCACTTGTTAATTTCACAGGGGCTGACCACGTGGCTCCGACATCTAGTGACTTGCTATATCGAACATGGTTCCAATTGGGGTCTGTACCATCTACCCCCCACCATACGGTGTGAATAACACCTGCTGAATCTTTGACGATTGACGGGTTATCGTGTTGATAGCTTACACCGCTTTGAATAACAATTTCGTTACCTAGAGTCGTGCCGTTATACGTCCTTGAACGTATTCCATATACTCCGCTTCCTATTTGTTTTGTGTACGCACATATAACTGTGTTTGTATTCGCCATGCAGATAACGGGATTAACACTATGGATATTGGCCGTGTTATCACTTGTAAACATAACCGGAGAAATGAATGTAGCCCCGTTATCGGTTGATTTCGTATACCGGATATTATAACTATTTACATAACCACTGTCCGTACCGGAAGCGACAACGTGTATTGTACCGTCATCGCCAATACAAATACTACACCCCCCGATTAATGTAAGCCCGGTTACTGTTCCTTTGTTTAAAGTGAATGTGGACGTAACATTAACGGCATCAAACATTCCTAAAAGCGCACTGTTTACTGTGCTTGATATAGATGCAACAATATAGACTTGTGTCCCATTAGAAGCTACCGCCACGTCTTGCATAGTCCCTGAAATTGTAGCGGTTGTTAATAATTCGTAGGTACCTGCCGGGTCTTTTAATACATGGACATAAATATGGCTCGCATCACGGGAAACAGTAATAATCCACCCGTTGCTCAATTTTTGCGGTCTTGCGTGTTCGTTTGTTGTATACCCGCTATTGGCAACGTTAATTGGCGTTGTATAGTCATACGTCATAGGCAATTTACCTAAATCCTGCGTCCATGACAGTTTTGTAGTTGCGGCCAGTTTTACAGACGTTAAATCATATGTTTGCACCCGGTTCCCACTTGACGCGTATACGCCGCCAGTTTGTGCGAGTGAGAGAGACGTACCTGCTCCCGTTACGTTTATTAGCGCCCCGGTTGTCATGTCCTCTGTACACACAATGTCCTGCCCGATTTTTATTACGGTTACTTCTTGTATCTGACCAACAATTTTAAGGTTTCCATCCCTGTATAGCCGCTTAACTATGTTCCCTGTCGTCTTGTCCCTAAAGTCTAAGGAGTCAGCTACAGCATTATAAGCTACGTCAAAATTACCAAACGTCTGTGCTGTAGCTACAATGTCAGTCAGCGATTTTCCACCTACCGTTGCTGCATCACCAGTAATACTTCCCGGTACTTTCCCTACGGAATCACGTACAGGTATCGTGTTTGCCGTAGTACCCGTATTCGCATCGTATCCATCTACTTGATCTACGTTTAAATTGGTTACTTTCGTGGTGCTGGATACTACAAGAGGAGATGTCCCAGTTGTGGCTGTAGTCCATAGTTGTTTGACTGTCAGCGACCCTGACGAATCGCGCAAGGCGATAGTGTTTCCGGTGCCAGATGAACTTGCATGGTATCCATCCAGCAAGTCAGCACAAAGGTTCGTTACAACCGTTGTACTTAGGACAGAAAACGGTGCCGTCCCTGTAGTTGCCGTTGATTTGAATTGCCGCGTAGACATATCCCCATTTGCGTCTCGCTGTGTGAGCGTGTTTGCGGTATCTGCTGACGTAGCCCCATGTACACCTGTTGTAGCGTTCATATGTGCATTTGCTGCTTCTAGGGTAGTAGAAGGTGTTTGCCACCATTTCGCCTTCCCGGTTATTTTTGTAATCATATTGGCAAACCAAGAGAGCCATTGTCGTAGTTTACCTGTCTGATCTGATGTCGGAAGCGCCATTGTCTGATCTGCTATTAGGGCATCGAAATTAAGCGTGTTACGCTGATCGATGGATGTAATGACTTGGCTTGCATCTGTAGCAAAGTACCACAATGGTAGGGCTGCATTGGCTGTAGCTTGTGTTGTGGTGTTTTTTACTACTCCATCTACGTCTAAGTAGATGTATTGTCCTTGTGTAGCGTTTAGCGGCATATTACCAGCTGTAACATCGAATCTTAGTCCACCTACATATGCAATACCAGATGTCCAGTTGGCAGTTAATCCGGAAGCAGAAAACTGCAATCCCGCCGTTCCACTAGGCGCAGCCACGAAATTTCCGCCCCATTCTTTTGCTAACGACTCAACCAGGCTATGAGCATCCGCGATCCCTTGCTCGAAATGGTTGGCACGTGTAGAAGTGAACCGGGTTCCTTCCTGCACCACTTTCAGTTTTCCGGTTTCGGGGTCAATCTGAACCGGGTCAATAACACGGTCAATCCATTCCTGTTTTTGATACGCCACTACGCTTTCACCTCAACTTTCACTTCAAATTCAAAGGCAATAAGTAAGCCGGTCTCCACTTTAGTAACGGAAACCGGCTTGATTGCGAGTGTATTTCCTGTACTGTCCATGAGGGAGAAACTCTGAATGTTCCCCTGCACCGTATCATCCAAATAAATGTATATTGTCAGCCTCATCCCATTTACATCAGTTTTGAAAATCGGGAATGTTTGTGGCTGGCCATTGATATTTACAAAGGCATGGTCGACATGCCTGCTTATGTCATCTCGCAATAGCTGCAGCAATAACGGTTGTACAATTGTAGCTGCCACGTTTATTCCTCCCCTGGATAAAAGTCATTACATTCTGGATACATGAAGGTGTGTTCCCGTTCTATAGTAGTTACCGGCAGGCTTTCTTCATAGATTCGCCCTTCCAGATCATCTTCTGGGTAAAAATCGCCACAGAATAGATATTCATGGTCATGATAACGAGATAATGCTTCTACCTGCAGTGGAATCGCATCTGTTCCGGTAACCACAGCTTCCATTCCAAGCGCATGAGTTGGCCTGATTCCCTCGAAAATTTTACGAAGTCGCTCGATGTTAACTGTGTCCTCCAATTGAAAAATAAATCGAATAATTTGCTGGTCAAAAATTTCTTCAGCCTTAGCGCCTTGCATGGTAGATACACTATTTGCGATAGATGTAAGCACATTAGGTGTAAAGGGGAGAGTGAAAAAGTGGGCTTCCAGGATTCCGTCACGTCGTTCCCCTATACTTCCAATAGGTTTCTCGACTTTGAACATGGATTCCCATACCACGATCCCCCATGTTGCCTGTGAGCGGAAGAATTGGTTGCATATGTCCCGACCACGCCACTGGTGTAGCAGCAGTTCCTTATCCATCGCATCAAAAGAATAGGCGAAGAACGGCTCTTCGTAGTAAAACGCTGGAATCTCTTTTCTGTATTTCAGAGGAACGATTACGCTCACGTCAGCCGCCTCCACTTCACCACGTTTACTGCTCCTTCTGGTGTTTGAATGTTGTCGGCGCCACCATTCACGGTGTAGGCTGTATAATCAATCGTCACACCTGGTATGAGAAACAAAGCCCCAATCGCATGATAGCGAAGGAATGTATTTTTTTCTGTATACTGCATGATCCGGTTCATAATCAATTGTTCCGCCTGTCGAATCTGTTCGTCTGTAATGTCAGGGGAGAAGAACAGTTTACTTTCGATGTTAACGGCATTGACGATAGCCGGATGGACCATGACATCATGGAGTGCCATGCGATCAGTCTCGATGGCTTCACGGATTCGCTGGCACAGCGATTCATCCGCTGGGTTCCCGTCTAGGTCGGTCACGTAAATATCGACACTCAGATCATTTCGCTGATATTCAACGGCCTTCGCATAGCCTGCGCCGGCATTCCGTGCGAGACGGGCGTAATCGACTTTCCGGCCCCAGCCTTCCCGTTCGCTGGCCGCTTGAATCAATCGATCACGATAGGAATCATCCGATTCACCAGGAATGCGTGGTAGCCTTAAGAATTCTTTTTGCCCGTGCCAATCCAGAAACTCACCATCTGCCCAAATAGGAAATCCCTGAATCCAGGCGTATTCAAAAATGATCTGTTGCTCGGCGATTTCCTCACACATGGGATAGTTGAACACATAGAAGTCCGATCCTTGTTCCGTCGGGATGACACCTTTTACCCGATTGGCCACCCGTTCATAAATCATGTCCGGCGTTTCTCTCAAAAGCAGCATCTGGTCACCCAGCTTCAGTTGAATCAGCTCAGGATCGGGTAAAGGTACATACTCATCCGCCATTCAGATCCGCCTCCCATTCTACCGCTCCAGCTGCACCTGTGATCTTGATCGTTGCATATACGACACTTCCGCCTCGAGTAAGCTGCTTCACATCGGCTTTTTCAATCTCCATATGTGCTTCCAGTGCCTCTTCTATATCCCGCTTAATTTCGATATCGGACCATCCAGGCCATTCAGAACGTTCTACTCCGATTTCCTCATCATAAATTCCATGCCGGAATCGCTCTGTATTTAAAATGCGCATGGCGACTTGGACCAGATACTCTTCATACGTCTTGGTACGTAGGAGCTGTCCATCCGTATCGCGCATCAGTTTTCGTTGCTCAAAATCCATCACATATGACCACTTCTCTTCCGATGGCATGCCATCGATTTCGTCCAAAGACTCCAAGTCAGAAAGGTCGAATGTCGGAAACATTGGAATCGGATCATCCGCCATGTTCACTCACTTCCTTCCCGTGAACGTAGTAGCGCTGTCCGGTTAGTCGGGACACGATCAGGCGATCCCCGACTTTAAGTGGACTCGGAATGACAATGGTGCCTTGGAGAGAGGATCGGGGAACCTTTTCGTATGGAGCACCACTTTCGTATTCCACACCATTTGCCAGTACACCCGTAACGGTGCCTTTCGCTTCTTCTCCCTCCATGTACTGTCCAATCTGAAAATAAGCTTCGACTTTTCGATCCTGCAAGTATTCCGCAATGACGAGCTTGTCGCTTTCATAGGGAGCTGTCTCACCATCTACCTTGATTGATGAGTTATCGGGCCAACTGAGCAGCGTAGCCCGCTCGGTGTCCTTCGCATCGATGTGTCCGGTTATTTTCTCTTTCCAGAGATCGACCGCTTTTCTCAACATGGTTACGTCCTCCCTTCCAGTTCCATTTGTACCGTATACGTTCCATTTTTAAAGGTGGTCTGTTCGCTAATAATCACCCACTTTGATTTGTAGGTGGATTCTTGAATTAGCACGAGCCAGCCGGCACGCATTCGAGAGAGCGAATGGTCTTCGTGACGGACCGTGATTTTCTTAGTTTGTTTTACGTTCGACAATTCCGTTAGCTTCTGCGTGGCAATCGTAGAGGGGTTCTCTTTCTCCTCAACCTCAATAATTTCTTCCATACGCCCTAGGTTGTTGAGTGCCCCGATATCGGTCTTGGTCACAGTGGCAATCGCTTTGTCATCCTTGTATTTGACCGCTGTGACTACCGTATACACATCCTCAATAGAGCTTCCTCGGCTGCTGGCTTCCATTTGGTCACGCACAAACACCGGCACCCGTGTATTCGTTCCTTCCCTTGCTACGACAATATAGTAGCTCTGATCGGTCCGTAGATATTCCAGGTAGAATCGATAGCCGGTATGCTCATAGGCTTTCTGAAGGACGTCCAAGATGATTTCAGAGTGAAACATCGTTCCGTATCGTTCGTCGATGGAGAAGCCGAGATCCGGGCATCGGAAGTCTACGCCTGTACTCCGAATGTACGTTTGAAGCTCTGTGCCTGCTTTACCTTTGAGATAGGGACGCATCCCTTTGTTCTTAGCCAGGTACCACCCGATTTCTCGCGCCTGCATCTCCCATTCATGGGTGAACTCGTTCTCCTCAAACGAAATGATGGGTCCATGAAAAAACTGATTGGTTGCATGAAAGAGGGAGTTTGCAGATTGCTTGGCAAAGCACATGAACATGCCCGCTGCTTGGATCGGTGGAATATCGCGTAGCCGCGCTGTCAGGGACCGGGTGATCTCCTCTCGATTCGATGACCAGGATAGTTCCGCTATGGCATCGGTCAGGATATGACGTATATTTTGCTTGCCATAGACGACCGCGAAATTATCCATCTACTTTCATCACCCTTTCACGCGCTTGATAGTAGAATCCATGCGTTTTTTCTGTTCCGGCGCTCCATAAGTAAAGGATCCAGTTACACCTTCTTTTTTCTTATCACTTTTCTTCTTGTCTCCTTTCTTTTTCTTGTCACCCTTTTTCTTTTTATCGCTTTTCTTCGATGTTTTCCCTGTAGTGTTCGGACGACTTTTAGAAGATTTAGTAATGATTAATCCTGGCTTAAGGATCTGTTTCGTATTTGAATATGTGATAGTCTTAACAGGCTTGTATTCAACCAGAGTGAAGTTGAAATGCATATTACCCTGACCATCTTTATAGGTACGCTCAATGCTTTCAAGCAACATGGTTCGACTGAACAGTTCGTCAAAGATCAGTACAACGGGCTTTATTTTCCATTGAAGCAGCAGCCCCAATGCCTGTTCAGGTGACTGGTATTTGATGTTTTCCGTCCCTGTCTCCCAGATTTCTTGCCAGTAACGTGGAAAAATAGCCAAAAAAGAAACCCGTTCCACTTTGGATACGGGTTTTCCAGTGCGCTCTTCTCCGGTTATGACGGTGAAAGTTTCAATTTCATTCCCAGACTGGATCTGAATCTCAGCTGGAGTAAGAGGGAAGGTGAATCGATTGTTACCTTGTGCGAATGCTAGCATTCATTATCCTCCGTTCTCCAACGCATAGTAGAGTTCTTCTCCAAATACCTTGCGAATCAGTGCGCGTCCTTCTGGGCTGGTCATCATCTTAGCGAATTCCGCAAAGTTGGTGACTTGTTTCGCCATCTCGCCAAAATCAAGGTTAATACTTTGAATCGTAACGTTACCGCCTGAACGAGATGACTGATTCAGCGTTTGCGCTACTGGAATGTGTCCACTTGTTGACATTGATTGTCTATGTGGGACGAAATTCAATGATGCACGACTATGCAAAGGTTGATTCATGGTACCGGCGATCAGGTTCATTCGTTCTCGAACCGGGCGTGGATCTAGGCCGTCGGAAAACATAGAAATGAAGTTCGGTGCCCACTTATCTGAACGACTGGCAGGTCCTTCTTTTGTTGGCGACGAGAATCCTAAATACTTTTTAAGGACGCCTGCAGCAGACGATACGGTCGCAGTCAGATCAGGGAACTTACTTCTAATCCCTGATATCAGCATGGACATAAGATTACTTCCCCATGTACTTCCCTTGCTCGAAATGTTACTGAGAGAATCAAGCTTCTGTCTTACTTGGCTCACAACTCCTGATACGGTTGCGCTGATGCCTGTAAAGCTTTGCCCAGCCTTGTGAGCTCCTGCCGCCATATCACGGGTGCTTTTTGTTGAGACAATCCCCATTCGCTTCGCCTCGGATTCAGTCTTTTTCGCAGCAGTTCCCACAGCATGGACATCATGTTGCGCTTTTGTCGAATTCGTTCCTTTCCAAATACCTGTGACATTCTGCTTTATTTTTGAAAATGTATCCTTAACTTCTTGTCCAGTTTTCTTGAGGGGAGTTAAATCTAGCTCCATTCCCCGCTGTTTCATCGATGTTCGGAAAGAAGTAAACATGTCCTCCATCTTCTTCTTTGCTTCAGGGGTTAAAGTAGGAAGTCTCCAAGGTTGGGAAGGTGGCGCTTTTGGCGGACTCATATTCGCCTTTTCTTCCTCTGCTTTTTTGTCCTTTCCACTTATCCAGTTTGAGGCTTTGTCCTTCCAAGAGCTGAATGTATCTTTTAGGGAGGCAATCTTATCAACGGCCTTTGCGGTTAACCCACTGCTGTCAGCTAGGCTACCTAGTTTTTCTCCTACTACATTACCGAGATACGCACCGGCTGCCGTCCCGATTGGTCCCGCTACTGAACCGATGACACCACCAATCGCACCACCAGCAACGCCACCAGCCATAGCTCCACCACGGGTCGAGAGGGCTTGTTTCCATCCGTCTGTTTTGGCTGATTGATAGATATCATATCCAGCTAGACCAGCGCTGGCTACTGTACCGATAATTCCTGCACCTTTAGCAAACTTTCCGAGTTTAGCGAGCTTTCCAGCTTGCTCTAGCCCTGTTTCTGGGATTGCTGGTTTCTTACCGAATATCGCATCCTTCGCACGGCTCCGCAGCCCTTTCTTTGGCTCTTGTTCAGGGCGTTGACTACGAATAAGGTCCAATCCTTTTTCACGTGATAGAGTGCGTTTGCGGCGTTTAGGCGCTATATCATCTCGATCATATCCCGTTCCTCTGCGTCTACTTCGGTCATTTCCGGGATTTCTTTCCCGTATTCCTCGATCTCCTCCA
The DNA here is from genome assembly GCF_002355375.1 of Aneurinibacillus soli. Taxonomy (GTDB): domain Bacteria; phylum Bacillota; class Bacilli; order Aneurinibacillales; family Aneurinibacillaceae; genus Aneurinibacillus; species Aneurinibacillus soli. The sequence goes on from NZ_AP017312.1 coordinate 3,062,534, forward strand.
CCAGATACAGAGCCATTTACGTAGACACGGCCTGCCTGTATCGTCATCGATGACAGGGAGGAACGATGCCGAAACGGATCATCCTCTGTTTTTCTACCAGGGCGTGTGAATCGCTTTGGTTCCAATTCGGGTTCTTCTTTTTTACGAGAGAAAAAGTCTCGAACTTTACCGGCCCCTCTCCCTACACGTGATTCACGTACCCACGTTCCAGCACGGCGAGTTTGCCTGCCTGCATACGTATCCGCAGCCCATTCATTCGTTCGACGATATCCCCGTCCGATAAAAGATCGGCTTACTTTCTCTCTACCACCTACATAGAGTTCTTTTGTTTTTTTGGACGTTGATCCGATTACACCAGCTGTGCCTTTCGCAAGATTAACCCCGCCTTTTACGAGATCAACGGCTTTCTTGGCCACAAAAATACCAGCCAGTCCAGCAACTAGATAATTGATCGCCGTAAAATGCTCTTTATAAAATGCCATGGATTTTGTTGTCATACTTGCGATCGAGGTGCCGATTCCCTCGATACTGTCTCTGTTTTGTACAATCAAAGTGTTGAATTCTTTTAAAGCAGGTAGTGAAGCAACCGCAATATTGCCTCCGATTTCTTGCATAAGCAAATCACGTTCATGTTGTGCTTTGATTAATGGAAGCATCGGATTGGCATCTTGTTGTGCTTGTACGAGTCGGTCTGTTGTGCCAGAAATTTCAGCAGGAGGCTTTTCAAACATCGTCTTCCATGTTTTTAGGATCGCATCCCCATTGTCTTCAGCTGTTGCCGAACCAAGCTGTACGAGAGATGCTTTCAGTTCATCCGGTTTTTGACTCGAAAGATCCCCTACGAGTGCCATAAGAGCGCCTCGCGCACGTTGCACATCACTGGAATTGATGTCAGAAGTAAATTGTTCTGCTTGTTTTTTGGCCACATCTTTACTCGATCCACGAGAAACAAAGTACTTCTCCATATCGCCTGCATCAAGCGCCTTAACCCCAAATGTTTCTTTGATAAAGTCGGCTGGTTTATCAAAGTTAAACGAACCTGCTTGAACGCTTTTCGTTAAGAAGTTAGACATTTGGCCTGATGTTGCGCCTGTCTTTTTAAAATAACCACTGTATTCCCAGAATGTATCCGCTAGGTCCTGCTGGCGATCTCCCACTTTTGAATAGGCGTACATCATGCTATCTGCGATCTGTTGTGGGGTTTCCTTGAATACATTCGTTGCTTGCGACAGTGCCCGATTAGATTCCTCTGGGCTTAAATCTGGCATGATATATTGCATCTTGGCAGACGATGATATATAGTCGCCGATCTTAGACTTATTACTTACAAGTGGTGCAATATCCGCTACTTGTTGTGCACCTTCTGAACGTGACTCAAAGTACCCTTGAGCATATAAACGGTCTGCTTCTTTCAATGCATGTTGTCGATCAGTAGCTGAGAGATACGATGCTGACCGAGACGCCGCATCATTATATTCAGATACTCCTCCCATAAGAGAGTCACTGACATTTCCACCGATTACAATTCCACCAGCTGCCGCCGTGATTGCTGATATTTTAGCACCAATTCCGTCTAATGCAGGACTGATATCGTCACGGGCACGTAATTGAACATGTGCATCAGGCAGGGCGTGAATCTCTGCTCCAGTCCGACCAACAGCTCTTCGAAGATCATCGGCTCCTCGACGTGCGGTACTAAAAAGATCATCTACCCGCTCTCTACCTAATCCTCGAACTTCATCTGCTGCCGATCCTGCCTGTCTCCCTAGATCATTTAGCGAATCCCCGGCTCTTCTTCCTCCTGAAATCAGACCGTCATACATGTCTCCTGCCACGCGTCGTAGACCGACAATATCCGCAGATGTTCGGTGGGCTATGTTACTAATTCCACGCAACACACCGGAAATTAAATCTTTTCCTTCAAAAGCAACGGTAACTGGGGTTGTTGCCATGATTTTTCACCACTTTTCATAGTAGCTAAAGGAAGGGACGTAACTCATATTCCTTCCCACGCTACTTTACTTCCTCATCGCCCGTTTCTGCTCTTCTTCCGCAATCATACTAGCCGCGAGGCAGAAGTAATACTGGCGCTGTTTATCGACTTTGTACGGCAAGACTTCTTTTGGCAAGCGCTTCTGGTTGATCCAAAAGGATGCTACCCAGCTTGCTTCTCCGTCTCGCCGGATGAGTTTTTTGATTCTTCGACGAGAGCTTCTTTGGTATCTGTGAAGTTACGGACTGCTTTTGCAAGCTTTGCGTAATCTTCCGGGGTATCAAGTACTCGTGGTGGCAACTCCCATTTATAGATACACCCATACGCTAGTAACAGCTCTTTGTTGCTCCAGTCAAATTCATGTTCTGTGGCTTTTACAATCATTACATCAATGTCGTTATAAGAATCTAGCTGTTTTCCATCTTCATCTACAGCCAATTCATAGGAACGGCGTACCTCCATTGTAGTCAGTCGGCGCACAGACCACTTATCACCATCTGCGTCCACCGTAATAATATCGTCGCGTCGTCCTGCTTTTGCTTTCTCCAGGTATTTCTGTAATTTGTCGCTCATTGTTTTTTCCTCCATAGGTTCGTTTATTTTTTTGCTAGGTAGTAAAAAAGAGGGCTATATGCCCTCCTATGCCATATACTCTGGGAACTTCTCTACAAAATCGAAATCAGTGGCCGTTCCTTCCAGTGTAATGTCGATTCCTTTGTTTTCATCAATCTTGGCTACGATGATATCAATGTCACCATGAATGTGAATACCAGTAATGAGAACTCGTTCGGTGTTTCCAGTAATTCTATCTTCCAACGCCCCTGTAACACGAGGGAGATACATCGTTTTCCCTTGCTTGAACAGATCAAGCAGTCTGTAACGCAGACGTGATTCCAGTTTTGACATGACAATCTTTACTGGGATTTCATATCCGACAAGTTGCTTGGTTTTAGACATACGACGAGCCCGGACAATATCCAAATTTTCCGGCTTTAGGATGACCTCAATCTCCTTGATTGTTTGAAGAGGATCTCCGTTATCATCCTGTACGGATAGATTACGGCCAATCAGTTCGCGTTCCATCTACTACGCCACCTCCCAGTTAATAAAGAATGCTTCAATCGCATCGAGTGGTTGTGCATAAAGATCGAAGAAAGCAAAGTCGAAATCGCTCACTTTAGTTGCGGACTCTGTGAACGTATACCCTTCCGCGATGGCCTTCTGTTTGGCGCGAATCTTCAAGTACTCCAGGCAAGCCGCGATAAAGAGTCCGCGTCCATCCTTGTCGTTATCCAGCCGCGCCTTCATTTTCTTGCCGACAGAGTAAATGTCATTCAGAATTTGGTCCATCGTCATGGATACACGGATTTTCCCGAAGTCCTCTCGCTCACCCGGTCCAAGTGAAGTCAACGTATTGACGGCTGACTCAATGATGTAGTCGTAACCATCGCGAGTCGCCATCAGCGTTCCTTCTGACAGACCCTTCATCACTTCGCTGTGGCTCCAGTCGATCTTCGCCAACTTCATCGGTACCCGGACACCTGTAAATGACTTGTTAGCTGGTGTTCCCGCCGCCAGCCCCGCCACCCATGCCGCCCATTGAACAGAATCATATACTTTCTCATTGTCATGCTGGCCCGCAATCGAGCAATTGATGATGAACCGGGCATTCATAGCACGAGAACGAACGTTGTGTGCTTCGATATCGTCATCTTTGCTTGCTTCGCCTGCAACAACCAACTGCGCCAACCTACGCGCCTTTGTTCTGCGATCCAGTAGCCATTGCTTGCATGCAGCCTGGATAGCCGGGTCCGTAGAAGGTAGATAGAATACATCGAAATCAAGCCCATCTACTCGATTGAAAATGCCGCTCCATTGTGCAGCTGTAATCGTGGCCGTACCGGATACAGCACCAGTAAGTGGTGTGTAATCCAGATTTGCCAGCGTTGCGCTTCCATTCGCTTTAAAGCGTACCATAGCTGATTTCTTCAACTTTTCTTCCGCATCTGCTTGATCGGCCACCAGATATGTTTCCGTCTCATAAATCATTTTGGTGTCGCGTACAATGATTTCTTTCTTTGAGGCATCAACAAGACTTGTCCGGATAGCATATTCAAAATCCTCACCGCGTTTACCCGGATATCGCGCTTCGATGATGTGGCTATCCGCTACGGTATGGGAAGCCGCTTTCTCTGCTTCATTCGTAATACGGTACCCGACAACCGTAGCTCCGTTCTCGGCAGCCAACTCGACCTCATCCACCAGTTTCCCTGTTTCTTTCAAACGCTCTGCATCGTCTGCCATGTCTACCGCAAAATTTGGTTGTCCCCATTCCGCCTGGTACGGAATCAATACACGACCTGTAGTGGGAATGACACGCGCCTTCGCTTTTGCCATTAACTCTACATATGCTCCTGCTCTATTCCGTTGAATCGACATTCGCTTCCTCCTTTACCGGATTCAAGTACGTATCCAGTTTCTTTTTCACTTCCTGCTCGGAAAGCAGGTCGGTATCCTTGCGATCAAAAAGAGCGCCGGCCATTTCAAAGCGTTCTTTCTTGAACACTGGCTCTGCGCTCTCAATCCATTCCTGTTTAGTTCGTTTGCTCAGCTCATCCTGCACAACTGCAGGTGGCTTACGTGCACGTTTATCATTCATGCCTCGATCTCCTCTCCATCTGATTTCACATAAAAATGATTAATTTTTTCCGGCTTCTTTTCACCCGGAAGAGAAATATCTGCGCTGTCTGTATTCAACAAGTAGGAATACCGGCACTCAAACTCAACGCGATCTTTGAACGTTTTAATGGTCGGCTCCTGCAGCACAAGTAACGTCTTATGAGCTTGCGAAGCGACTTGATACTTATGCTTACGTAGGTAGGCACGCAACAGCTCTACATCGATTTGGATATACGGCTGCTGTGCGCCTGGATCTTCGACTTTTTTGAAGCGAAAAATCAGCCCGACATCTTCAATAATTCGAACCGCTTGGGGTGTATGTGTCTTTTCCGATACGATGTCGGTCTCTAATTGAATGATTGGTGGCTTCACATGCCCGTTCATCCACTGCTGGTCATCTGTTACCACATCAACATCTGGATACAGTCGGTACAGCAGCTCTGCCCACACCAGTGTCGTTATAGTGCTCATAAGATATGGTTCAACTCCTTCTGCAGCTTCTGCATAATCAGCGCATTCATGCCGCCCTGGAAGTTGTCCAACGAGATATCCACGAAATGACGTCCGATAAAGGTACGGGGCTTGATTCGACGCCCACGCCGGTCTTTTGTTTTTTTGATTGTATATCCGTCATTGACGAATGTTGTATAGAACAGCTTAGAACCGACTTCCAATGTAACGGCATTCCGATCTGCATCCCACCGCCAGACATTCTTATAGCCACCTTTTTGAAAGGATTCCTTCATCAATTCCGTGCGAACAAGTCCTTGACTTTGGATTTCAGCTACGATTTCATTGAGCATCTTATCCCCTAATGAAGCAATCACATCTTGCATGATATGAGGAAGGCGATCACGCTGCAGCTGAGTAAGTTTTCGTGTGAACCCGTCAAAATCAATAACGGTCATGACCAATCACCTCGGATTCAAACAAGACTTCCAGCCAGTGTCGGCAAGACAGCACATCTTTCACGAGATATTGCCTGCCTCCCAGGTGAATCTCATCTCCCAGCCGGATATCCGTGTCTAACGGTACAATGATTTTCTTTGAAACTTTGAACTCTAGCGGTTTTCCATCTGCATCGGATTGGATCGGAACCTCGAATACTGGTTTGCAGAGGACCGTAGTAATCAGTTCTTTGCTGGCACTGACCAGATTGTATTGACCTTTTGTTCCAGTCACACGATATATGTGCACTTCGGTGTCCATACGAAAGAGATCCACCTGTTTCACCGTAAGGTGTATCTCTTTCTGTCTCTCTTCAACGTCCTTCACATCTTCCACATCGAAGATTTTCTGACCATACAGAATGCGCATACCTGGTTCTACATCAGGTAGATACCGGAGTACAACACGAAGGGACTGAAGATTATCAAAATATGCCCATCGGGACGCGACTTCTTCCCATGTTTCCACCAGACGAGCGCCAGAAACGGTCGTGTGAAGGCGCTCAATGGTGATCCGCTTATTCATTTTTCCGATTCTCATCTAAAACACTCGATCCTGCCATAACAACGCCTCTACCGCAAATGGTACGGTCGTAGGGGTCTGTCCAATTGTGACAGCCTCTCGATTCTCATACCAGTGTCCGATCAGTAAGCGCATAGCTTGTTTTACCGCATCGGGTACCCGTGCAACATAGTCAATATGTTCTCCTCCATCATCGGTAGGAGTCGTAACCGGTGCATACCCGGCCACAAAACGAATTGTGACCGGAGATGCCGGGAAAAGGGCGACTGTTGGAGCCGTTTTAAAAAGAATTCGCCCTGGCTCGGGTGCTGTATCCACGATGTACGCTTGCTGTTCGAGGGTATGCTGCATCCCTTCCGCATCCCGGTACAGAATCGCTTCCACAGATAAAAGCGGCGGCCTTGACGTTTCTATTTGCACCGGAAAGCGATCAAGATACAACTCCCAGACTTGCGAAACGTAGGCGCGCCGCTGAAAATTCTCACAGTATTCGCGTGCTGCTCGAATCAAGCCTTGAATCAAGCTATCTTCCTCGTCATATTCCACACGCAAATGGGTCTTCGCTTCCGCAAGCGAAAGCGGTTCAGCAAGAGGCGAGCTGACCAGTCGCATCTTTCCTCACCTCGGCTTTCGTTTTACACCACATCTGGACTGACCAGAAGCTTGCCAATAATGCCATCTACCGCATCTGTAGCATTTACTTCTGGGCGACGGCGTCCGCTGTGCAAGATAGCATAAATATCGCCTACAGAGGTTGCCACGCCGCGATCTACAACGACACGTAGCTCCTTGCCTTGGATGGTTTGTGGAAGATGAACCTCCACATATACGGCCTGTCCGTTATGCTGAGTTACGACTGTGGCATCCGCCAGGTCTTTTCCACCCTGCCGGACTTTCACAATGTTAGCCGGATCGGATACTTTAATGCTGGTTAAAAACAAGCAGCCTTCATATCCCGTTGTATCAATCGGATTCGATTCAACTGTACCTGTTGTCGATGTAGTAGACGAGGACAGCTTTACGATTTTAACTTCTGTAGAGAGATTCAATACTCCCACCTCTTTCATAGAATTTAAAAATGGGCGATCCGTTTAGTTGGATCAACCCATTTTCAGACGTACAAATGCTTCTTCCATGACCGGCATACCGTCACTTTCCATACGACCAAGGAAACCTGTTTGATTTGTCTTAGCAAACAGCTCAAGCAGGCGCTGCATTTGGAAATCGAGGGCATCTGCAATCCAGTAGAATTGAAAATCACCCAAAATACCTACGTAGTTACCACTTGAAACATCATTTGGAGCATATTCGCTCATGACATATGGCAATTCGAGAATACGGTCCGGAGCACCGTTTGCAATACCAGCCTGCCAGATGTATTGCCCATTATTATCTTTCAATTTGCGAATTTCCTTAATCACGTCACGGTGATAAATCCATTTGGCACGTGGAAGATATTGTGGTTTCAGGCTGTATTTCGCCTCAATCAGGCTATCTGGTTTAATCACTGTAGCCGTATTCCCACCAGATACATCCCGTTTCGAACTAATTCCGTTTTCTGACTTCGTAAACAGTCCAAGTGGCTTTTTATCTCCATCACCTGTCATATAAGCTTTCTCCATCGTAACCGCAAACTTATAAGCTAGACGTCCGTTGATTAAGTCTTCCACGTTCATAGCGCCTGTTCGGAGAAGCTTGTTCGATACTTTTATCCATTTTGCTAATGGATGTGGGGTAAGCTCCCGATTACCGAACTTGACCGTGCCTTCATTTCCGTAGGCGAGTTCGGATGTCCATTCGGCATCGTCGATATCTTCCTCTAAGGTCGGGACACCCAAACTCTTGGCTGTATCCAACGGGATCACTCGCGCCAGCTGACGAATGACAACGGCATCATCCACCTTTTTCAGCAGCTCATTCACAAACTTTTTCGGTGCCACAATGTAGCCACCACTCGCATCATTACCTGCCATCAGTGATCTAAGCTCTTCGTTACTCATCGATTCACGACCGTTAAGCATGAATCGCATAAACGTATCGCGATATTCCTGTGTTTCACGCGGATCATCGCGATGTTCCGGATCTGCTCCCGATCCTGCACCAGGATTGTTTCGTGTCGGGTCATGTTGCCGCTGATTCAGCTCCATTTCAAGTTCAATCTGACGTTCTTCACGGTCAATGTCCTTTCTCAACTGGTCTACATCGGCCATGATCTTGTCAAACTGCTGCTCTTCATCAGCTGTCATGCCGCGTTTTTCCTGTTCGGCACGTTCGATCAGTTTACGACTTTCTTCCACCAATGACGCGCGTTTCTCACGCATCTCTCTAATCTTTTTCATCTACGCCTCCATTTCCGCCAGCGCAATTCGCTTGCGCATAGCATCAAACTTTTGTTTTCGTTGTTCCTGCTCTTCTTTTGCTGCTTCTTGGTTCTCCGCATCACGAGACGCTGTGAATCGTTCAAACGTTCGCTTTGCGCTGCGCATATCGACGGAACTGTCTGGATATGCCGGGAATGGTGTTGGAGAAATCTCATACAGATTGACTTCGATCAGTGTGCGAATCACATCGGATGGATCATCGTAATCCCATTCATCCTTCACAACTTCAAAACCGAAGCTCACACCGTCTACATCCCCACGCCGGATCGATTCTGCTGCATCCTTGCCCCATGTTGTATTCGGAAGATCCAATTCAAAACGGAGTGCCATGTCATCTTCCCAGAGACGGAGTGTCCGGTTCTTTGTGCTTCCAAGTACCAGATCCGAATTATGGTTCCAGAGAGCCTTAATGATCGACTTACGTAGCGATTTATCAAACGCCCCTTTTCGAACCTTCTCTCGAAAACCCCAAAGTGGAACAGATAACTGTTCAAACATAACAACATCGCCGGAAACAGTCGGCGCTCCCGCTTCTCCTTCCATTCGCACTTCAATATTGGACAGCGTGAAGGTCCGCTGTTCGAACTTTTCGTTTTTCTCGTCATTCATGGTATCACCTCCTCTCACGTTATCGATTAGCCGCTATTCCACATTCGCAACCATTATGCAAAGGTGGATGTTTAATGTTCTTTTTCGGCTTCAATGGCATTTCATCCTCATTGCCTACCAGATCCTCACCTTCGGCAACAAAGGCTTGATCAATGCCAATTATTTTTCCGTCCAGGCGTTTACAGAAGTCGCATACTTCTCCGCTTGACGTTACCCAGACAAGTTCACGAACGCCGTGTTTTTTATACGCCGCTTTCGCAACCGCATTGGCCGTCCGCACTGACTGGCGTTTTGCTTCCTGCTCCGGTCGCTTTTCTTTCCACCTTGTTGTTTCTTTTTCAATCACTTCTACAAGGCCCACACTGTTCGAAACCCCATCATTTATGACCTTAGTGATTCGATTCTTTGACCTGGTAATATACCGGAGCGCCATAGAAGTCACAATGGCTGCAATAAATGGCTGTAGCGATATTTCTTCTTCGGCTTCCAGTTCATCCGCAACGCCTTGAATGATCGTATCGGCCAGCGAAAGAATAACCGGCATCATTTCTTCTTCGAAGTACACCTGAAAATCATCGTAATAATCATCAAGCCACAGATTAAACAGGTCTATATTCCGCTGCTGGAACAATTCATTCGCTTTCTGCAGCACATCGCCTGCTTCTTTTTCCGCGATCCGTGAGAAAGCTCGGTCCAACGTCTTCCGATAGTTTTTGGTTACACGACTGCGTAGTTCATAAACTCTTCGCTGGCGAATCCTACGCAGTTCGGCTACTTTCTGAGCTTGCAATGACCGTTCTTCCGAAGTAGTACCCGACTCATTTCCCTGTGTATCAGGACCATCAATCACATACTGTGCTGGCATCATATTGAGAGGAACCAGATAGACTTTGCCCTGTCCATCCGGAAGGGCATTCATGTCCTCCAGCTCTCGAATATCGTCCGCACTCAGCCATCCGTTCTGTCGACCGATAGAATACGCTTCATACCGGCTTTTTATATCTCCACGTAGCAGGCCATCAATCACATGGCTAATGGAAAATTTCTTTCTGTCCTCCTCTGACAGCAAATCCTTTTGCATCTGCTGTTCCCAACGGACCAACCAGGGACGAATCGTGTGCGTGACAAACTCAATGGACTGGTGCTCGATGTTCCCAAACGTCGACCTATCCAAGTCAGCCAGCATATGAGGGGGAACACGAAAAAAACGCGCGATTTCAGATATCTGAAACTTGCGCGTTTCTAAAAATTGAGCGTCATTCGGAGGGATCATGTTCTTGGCAAACGTCATCCCCTCTTCCAGGAGCATCATTCGATGCGCCTTACCCAATCCCTCATATTTCTCCTGCAACGATTTTCGCAACCGTTCAAAAGATCCATCGTTCAACGTACCTGGATGAGTGACTACAGCACCTACATTGGTTCCATTTTTAAAGAAATCGCTCCCGAATCGTTCCGCATACATCCCAAGTTCAAATGATTTTCGTGCCATTTCCAGAGGGGCATATCCAATCAGTCCATCAAAACCAAGACCAGGTATATGCAGAACACGCTCTCGTGGCAAACTTATACGTTGTCCATCGATTGTGGTCTCATAGTATAGCTCTTTCTTTCCCTTAGCCCTCACCGGCTTTGTTCGATCTGGCAGTAGTGGCCAAAGCCCACGTATTCTCCCGGCCTTATCGTATTCAACCTCAGCATAACAATTGCCCCAAAGCGAAAGGTGAAGCTGTGCTGTCTCTCGAAACTTAAAAGCTGTCATTTCTTCATTGGCGACATTGTGCAGCACATCGTACAACGGATGATCTTTTGCTTTTTCTTTCCCACCGTCCATCTGCTGATATACATTGAGAGGTAAGGAGGCGATCGTTTCTGATAGAATCCGAACACATGCCCAAACAGCCGTGAGCTGAAGCGAATTATTTTCATTGGCGCTAATCTCCTCGACACTTTGCCCGCGCATCCAGCCAGAAAGACTGCCTCCAGCTGCTTCTTGTTCGCTTCTTTTCTCAAAAAATCGCCCGAACATTCGTGATAGAACCGGCAGTTTCAATTTTTCTCACCCCCTTTAAATCGTTCTGATGTCTTGTTTCTCGTAAATGGATGGTCGATTCTCGAATCCAATCCGCATAACACGGACATGCGCCGTAATCAAAGAAGCAATCGGGTCAATTCGATCCGTTGATTTATCTTTATCTAACATGATGTTCTCTTGTGCATCTTGTTTCGTTACTGCATTTGATATGGCCCAGGATAAGACTGGGTTATTATTGTGTACAATCTTGTTTTGCAGAACTAATTCACGGAATTTCTTAGTCGGCTCTGAAAGCGTCTTGACACCCTGGCGGATTTCAAGCATTTCATATCCGTCCATTTGCATCTCTTGTGCAAAGTGAGTAGCATTGTACGGATCAAAGCCTATCTCTTTGAGCTTCCACTTATTTTGTTGAATCTGCTCTTTGATGTATGCCGCAATGAACTTGTAATCAACCACAGCGCCTGGAGTAGCTGTAATCCACCCTTGCTTCACCCATAGATCATACGGAACCTTATCGGTTTGTCGTTTGGCAGCAATCGTATCCTCCGGCATGAAAGAATGGCTGAGTACAGCAATCCTTCCGTCATCAAGAGGAAACTCAAAACTTACACTGGTCAAGTCGATTGTTTTTGAAAGGTCAATACCACCATAGCCTTCACGACCTTGCAGATCCGGCATTGGCTCTTTTCCACACTCGTTCCATTTGTTCATAGGCATATAACCGTTTTCTTTCTGGTCAACCCATATGTTCATGTTTTTTGTGAGGAAGTTCCGCATCTTCTCTGGAACATCAAGCGCCGCTTTTAATTGACCTCTTAAATAGCTTACTCCTTCCTCATATGAACAAAGGATAGGATTTGCTTTCGCCCAATTATTTTCATCTTTAATATCATCATCCTTCTCTAATTCATTGATCATTACAAAGTATTCTTCATTTTCAATGGGGTTGTCAGGGTCTAATATTTTTGAAACATATAAATATTCAACAGAGTAGCAAGGATTTTGCAACTCAAATCCGGCAGTTGTAATTACCATCATTAACGGCTGCACCCTGGCACCCATGCCAGAATCTAAAACATCATAAATTTCAGAGGTTTTATGCGCATGGTACTCATCAATAATGCCACATTGCGGATTAAAGCCATCCCCAGACTTATTAGCATCCTTAGACAGTGCTTCAATAAATGAGCCGGATTTCAAATGCTCTATTTTTCCATAAGCAATTTTATATTTCCCCTTCAAAAATCTGCATCCTTTTATTTGAGCTGCAGTTTCCTTCCAAACAATTTTAGACTGCTCTGTTTTTGTAGCCCCTATATAGACTTCAGACATGTTTTCGCCTAATGCCATAGATTCATAGGAAGAAACACAAGCAAGGCTTTGTGACTTCGCATTTTTTCTTCCGACCTGCCAGTAAGATTTCTTAAAGCGTCTGTATCTATTTTTCTGTTGAACCCATCCATAAATATTTCCAAAAACGAATATCTGTATGAAATCAGGTTGAATATCCTGCCCCTGTAATTTACCTTTTGTATGTTTGAATAGTGTCATCCACTTTAAAAAACGCCATGCTTTTTCTTCGTCAAATATATAAGGGAAGTCATCAGATCCTTCTCTTTCTATATCACGTAAAAACCTTTCGCATGCCCATTTATGTTTCTGACAGGCGACAATTGCACCATTCAAGACATCATAAGAATAATCAATAAGCCATTCCTTAAGCATTAAACATCACCAAATGTTTTTTCTAACTCATCCGGTTCCTTCTCTTCTTTCTTAGGAATAACAAGGCGACACCGCGAAGAAATTGTTAGCCCAAGGTCACCAGCTGCCTGTCTACATTGCTTGAAAAGTTTATCCTGGTTGAGCAATAGCTCTGAGTAGCTTTCATTTGCAACCATCTTAGTCCCTTCTTCAATAACAGTTCCCTTCCGGTCTGTTTTTGTGTACTCAACCATTTCGGTAGGACTAATACTCAGCAAAGCTTCTGTGATATTAAGGTACATCTTTCTTGCTAATACGAAACGCGCCAGCGCATCGACATCGAGATTTGTCATGATCCCAATGCGCACCAACTCTTTTGCAATCTTGTTGAACTCTTTTTTTAGGTCAGGAGAAAGATAAGCCGGAGGACGAACTTTATCCGATGGTGCCTTCACTTCTCTTTCCTTCCGTTCTTCAATCTCCTGTTTCGTTAGATGCTTCTTACCTTTAATTAGTAACAATTCAACGGGTTGTCGCTGCCCTGCCATCTTATCACCTCCCGTTTTTGAAATTTCTCGTGGGGAATTTTTTTCGCAGAAGACGGACGGCGCGGTCTCTAGAAATTGTTTTCTAGCTTTTTCACCCCCCTACCCCTTTCCGGCTCCACCTCCATCACTCTTATCCATCGATAAAGGGATATAATTACCGAATCCTCCATCTTCTTTAGCAGTTTTCGAATCATGGTGTCTTTTACAAAGTGGCTGCCAGTTCTTTTCGTCCCAAAACAATACATGGTCACCTTTATGCGGAATAATATGGTCAACAACTTCCGCTACCACCGTATTCCCTTCTGCCTGGCACTCTTTACACAATGGATTCCTTGCCAGAAACATTTTCCGCGCCCGCCTCCATCTTGCGTCATATCCTCGCTGGGAAGCTGATCCGCGATCTCTGTCGTATGTCCTTGCCTTCTTCCTATGTTCTGGACAGTATCGTTCTTCTGTTATGTTTGGACACATAGGAAAAGAACAAGGTTTCTTCATTCTCTTAGCCAAGATTCACACCTCTTTGCAATAAAAAAACTGCCCTTATTGAGCAGCAATTATCACATATATCTGGTTTAACAAATATCGGTAATCAATAAAATAACTAATACCTATTCGATAATGATTCTAATTCATCTTCTTTACTTTTAATCAAATCTTCCAGTGAATAATATTGATTGTTTTTTTTCTTATTAAAATCCTCCTTTTGTGTGTTAAAGTACTTTTTATCGTTAATGTCATCGAATTTAATGTCCTCTATCTCTTCTTCTGAGAATACCCGAATCATGCTATTTGCAAAATCATGATTTGTACTTAATCTCCCTGTGTAAGAATCATAATAGAAAAACCAGTAATGTATCCTCATAAATTCTTTGAATGATGATTCGTCTAAATCCAACAAATTAATCATCCTTTTTAGGAACGAGCAAACACAATAATTTACTGTTTGTAATACTCGCAAGTACATTTGATCTCCTATTGCATCACTATCTTTTTCAAAGCAATAAAGAACTTGACCATTATTAGAATCTTTTAATACTGATTCTATCAGTGAACTTCCATGAACTGAATTAGACCATAATCCATAACTTATTTTATATAAGAAAGTTAGATTTGTTCTGTGTGCCATTTCATCAATTTTTGGAAACTCACCTTTTTCATTAAAACCATACTGTCGATATTTCTCACGTGATAATTCATTCTTTACTTCTTTATTTCGCTTAACAATTTCACGTCTGTTACTCCACCAATCACTTTCCGAAGCAATTTCAACTGAATATGCCTCGAGCATAGCTCTAAACATAGAGGCTGCTTCTACGTGCTTATATTTATCATACTCCTTGTAAAGATCATATTTTGCGATGTATTCAAACCGTATGAAAAGCTCGATTATTCTTCTTGCTATTACTGTTGAGTCTATATATGTTTTTTCTTCGAAAAGCAACGTCTGAAATGATCTATATCCTTTATATAAATTAACAAAAAATCTTAAAATAACATCCTCTTTTAAAGAGTATTTATCCTTTATAATTTTCTTTTGTAGCTTAATGCACTCTTTATTTATACTTCTTGTTAATTGCATATTACCGTGATAGTTTTGATTCTTTCTTATTATATCTTGCGCTGTCACTTCGTTTCTCATTTCCCTCTCCCCAATCCTAAGTATTATTGTGATAAAAAAATCGTACAATTAAAAGCACAATAATAAAATTAATATTTTTTATGAAAAGAATCAAAATTTACCCAACTTGATTGAGGATCTGGAAGAGTGATATATACCAGCAAAGCAGGCTTTTAATCTAAGTAAAAGGGCACAGCGTTCTGCTACGCCCCTTTATTTACTAACCCGCTTCACAATCATTTTTACAGCTGACATTTTCTCATTCAACTGGAAGAAGTCCGGTGCTCCAGTCAGATCGAAGCCAGTGCGAGCAAGAATGTGTCTGCTAGAAGCAATCGACTTCACCATTTGGTTTACAGCTGTTGCACCTACAGCTTGTACATCCGCTTCTCCGTGTTCCCGTAATGCTTGTGCAATTGCTCTTGCTGTATTGTTAACGCTGGCAGTAGCTGTAACTTTGATTACTTTCATATCTATCATCCTTTCTCTAATAGTTTTAGTTGTGTAAGCAGGCAGCAGGAGTCGAACCTGCGTAACAGATTAAAAGGCTGCCGTTCTACCGTTGAACTATACCTGCATAATAAAAGCATTTCGTCTCTATCAATCACCCGGGAGGAATGGCTGGGATTGTAGAGGCGACAGATCCACGCTTATCACGTCGATACAAGCCTTTTGATGGAATGTCTTATTTCCATCGCTCCCCGCAGCTGTGTTACTGGCTGACTCTGACCGCTCCTCCCGTTTTTACTGCTTTCCGATCTTGATCGGCCGCACGGTCTTCACTGTCACCCAGCACCTAATGCCCGAGTACGCCATTGATATGGGAAAGGCGCTGTCTCCCGTTATATGTGAAGTTGTGAGTTGAAACTGCATAGCCTCCTGCTCACGCCGAATTTTTATTAAAAGAGCGGTAAAAATCTCTTAAACAAATCGTATAACGTCCAAAAAATTCTCGAAGTGCCCAAAAAGGTACCCAATTTGTTTGATTTTTCTCCGATTTTTGTTTGAAATGACCTAAAAAATGATAAAAATCAGCTTATTTTTGATGTTTTTTATTCGAAAAACGGGGTTTTTCTTTCACATGATGGCAAGTATTGCGGAGCTGAAGCGCGATATTATAGTGGAACGATCACGCGCTGGATTAGAGGTTGCCCGTGTTCGAGGCAGAGTCGGAGGACGCCCACGTAAACAGGCCAAAAATGTTCAACTGGCACTCAAAATGTACACAGCATTGATGAGATCGTGAAGACATCTGGTATAGGCCGGACGACTTTATACCGATATATAAACGAACGTATTGATAAGAAATAGAATCAACCAAACAAAAAAGCCAATAATCCCCATAAAAGAAGTCATCGGCTTTTGTATGTCTTTTAGCTGTGATTAAAATTAAGAACCTTGATACTCAGAATGTATATTTTGTAACTCCTTACTAACTATCTTTTTTCTTTTTTCTCGCTCCTCTTTTTCCAGCTTTTCCTCAAGTATTAATATAATCGCTGCTCTCACTGTATCAAAGTGAGCCAAACATTCTTTGTCAGTTAGTTCGTGAACCCCTTTACTTAGAATGCTGTATAGTACCGGATTGTTAACCAAAAATTCTGGTAGGTGATCTTTAAGTTTTTCGATTTTTTCCTTCATCCTCAAGCTAACGAAATCATCCTCTTTTATGGACGAATCTGCTTGTGTTACCTCTTTGATCTTATCAAAGATTAATTTCTCGAAAATCCTACGCAAGTAAACGAACGAGCCAACTCCTACACCATTTGCTTTTAATCCAACAGCAGTATGAAATTCTTTAGCAAGTTTTTTGTCACCCAAAGCTTTTCTATACCTTTTAGCTGTGTTATCAAAGTCAGCAATGGACGGATATTGACCTATCTTAACAATGTATCCATCATCTGTAAGATGAAAGATTACATAGGACTTATGCTTTTCCTTTGCAGTACACTCAAAATTTATTTGGAAAGTTCTGCTGCTTCCAAACACTTTTTTTGTTAATTCATTGTACATCTCATTAAATTTACTTTTTGCTTTATCATGGCAAAAATCATAGTGTTCGTCACAACTTATGTCCGCTTCCGATACAAGTACGTTGTCTTCATATTTGTCTTCCAGTTTAAATCCTTTATACGAAATATGCACTTCTCTGTCGCAAGACGGACAGTAATTAAGAAATATTTGACTTTCAGTAAAGAATAATGTCTTAAAATAACTAAAGTCCTTGTTCTCTAGAAATTCAATGTAATCAATTACATCAGGATAGTCATCATCATCTCCATGATACGTTACGTCCTGACCATGTTTCGTCTCAATTGATGTATTAATCTTTATCTTTTTGTATAAGGGAAAACTAAATAATAGTTGGCTTCCTTTTCCTATAAAATCACTTAATCTTACTTCTGACATTACAACCCTCCTTATATTAAAGCTAGTATGAAACATCTAAGTAAATGATAGTGGTATCAATTGCTAAAATCAAATAAAAAACGCTCAGATAATCCCGAGCGCTTTTGCAATGTTTGTAATAGCAGCGTTTTTCTTTTTGTAGTACTTCCACCGCTTAATCCCTAATCCTATGAAAATATCGATGTCATTCGTCTCTACCGAACTGAGATACTTCTCTTCAATGATCTTTCGCTCTATGGTGTCCAGACCTTCCTGTAGTGCGCGCTCGATCTGCCGGAACTTTAACTCACTCCGCTTCTCGCTTTCTTCATCCTGGCTTAATGTCGGGAACAGATCGATGACGCCAGCCACCTCCCGCTCCGTTTTATTCTTCTGCTGTACCTTCAGTACCCGATACTCATTAAGTAACTCGATAACCTCATCTTGTACACATTTTCCGAGTTGCTCTGCCGCCATGTTCATCCGCTCCCCTTTTAATCGTTGTAGTTGTGCCTTGTCTGTCTGATCGCTCCGTTTACCCTCTGCCAGCTTCCACCGCCGCGCATTATTCGCTCAATCTCCATCAGTTCGCGTTCCCGAGCGCTTATCCGGATCGGTGCTGGCAGATTATCTTTTTTAGGTACCTGTGTAACTGCAACTGGATTTCTCCTCCGGCGTCTCCGCTTCACTTTTTGTGCCAGCAGCTTCTTTTTTTCATCACTTAGATAGTCACTGAACTTTGGCATCAGCCTCGCCTCCTTGAAATAAAAAAAGGACATCAACTGATAAGCGCTATAGCAGCTCAAATAAAGCTGGCAAGCAACTTACAAGTTGATGTCCCCTGGTTGTTCCAGTGAAACAGCAACGGCTATTTACACGCTTTTCTGTGGTATCTCCCGGTTGTTCCGGTGAGTACTGCTACCACTTATGCGATTCGATACAATGATGGGTAGTGATTTCGTTGTTATGCGTGTTAATTTCGTATTTCCCAAACGAGGGAAGGTCATAAATTTCAGCCTTGTCTGCACCGATGATGATGACCTGTGGTTTGCCTGTGATCAAATCCTGTAGCTGTTTTTTCAAATCCGGCATACGACTTTTTTCTTTGTTGTTTGCCATTTCACTACTCCCCCGTTCATGGTAAAATTATAGTGTACATACGAACGAGGTTTCCCCTACTGGTTGCCGCCAGCAGGGGATTTTTCATATTTGCTAGACTTCGTCAGACTCTTCAAAGACATAATCATCGGCAACTGGTGCAACAGAAACGATACGCCCATCTTCTGATTTGACAGAAAGTCCTCTTAATCCAGTTATATCAATTTCAAAAGCACGGTTTTGCGCTACAATCCATACTTTATGATCATCCGGTTCTACTGTGACAGATTGTCCTCCCTCATCTGCTGGCAATTCTCGCATCGTAAGCTTGTCTGAGAAAATTTCACTAATTGGCTTTTTATTCATCTCTTCTTCCCCCCTTTGGTTATTTCACAGCGATAAATACACTATATTGCGGCCATTCGTTATCTTTAGTAGCCTGGTTTCCATAAATCATTTTTTTGTCCTCGTTGTCGACTGTAAATACAAACTCTCGTTCTTTAAGGCCAATCAGTGAACTGTCTATCCTTACGGTAAGCTCCATATCTCCGTGAAGCTCTTCTTTTTCAAACTCTACTGATTCAACTTTACCGCTCGTCAAAATGATCGGAACCTCTTCGTATGGACCACTCAGAAACAAGTCAACGTTAGCGTCAGCTCCCCTGTCCTTTGCATCCTTGAATAATTCATGCAGTTCCTGTAGCGAGATCGGTCTATCCTCGCCATTTTCCGATTCTGACTCATCTTCACTACTACGTTCAAAAATATCCCCATCTACCGCATCCTCTGGCAAACCCGCTTCCTTTGCTACCAGACGCGCATATTCCCATGCTTCTGGCACATCCTCAAACAGTACTTTGTCGATATCTTCTGCCCCGCGTCCGCAAATGACAGCCACATAATTTGATTCCTCACGATCACCAAAGTTGAACGTAATCGGTCCTTCTTTTGCCTTTTCTGTAGTGACAAACACACCGTCTATCCCGAATGGAACGATCGTGCAATCTGTTACCCAATCTCTTTTAAGTGCCGCACCACGAAGCCACTGCGCACGTTTTGTTTCCTCATCGCTATTTGTCTTAATAATCATCGTTTCGTTCCTCCTATTGGTTATTAAGTGCCCCGAGCACTTTTTGTAGTGCATATACACTCTTGTGTTCCGTGTGATTTAGCACTACACATCTTACAAAGCTTCTTTCAGTGCAGCTGCAAATACCTGATTCTTACGCAGGGCCACATCCAGCTCACTACGTATCCCTTGGCACCGCTCCTTCTCTTCTGCTAGCTGCTTTTTCAATCCAGCCAACTCCTCTTCCATTTCTAAAAGCTTTCTCCTGAGTTGTTCAAGCTCTGACGCCTGCTTTTCTTCCCTTACTGCGTTGAACCATTCGTCAGAAACTTTTCTTTCACCATTCAAAATTTGTGGTTGGATACAGCTATCTTGTTGGATATAGCCATTTCCCCACTTTTGTCGCATATCATAGAGAGTAGCGACCGATATGCCATGCTTGGCTGCTATTTCTTTGTTTGTCATTCCTTGTTGGCGATAACGGCCATATTGCTCTTCCGATAGTGGCAGCACTACTCCCTGTTCTCTTTTCCAGGCATACAGTTTTGAAAATGGCGTGCCATACTTCCTTGCGATATCGTGGTCCTTATACCCATTCTCTACCAAGTTTTGATAGTCATCCACGGTAAGATCATTGAGTGTGAGAGTATGTTGGTCCTTACGTAGTGGAGGCACTACTGACACATGAGCACGTTCTTGCGCCACGTCTGTCTCCCTCCCTTTCTCACCACGTGTATAGCGCTCGAATTTCCTTTGAATCGTGGTAATCCTCTCTTGTACTTCTTTGTGTTTCATCCCCATTCTTTTCGCGATTACCCGCTCCTTCAATCCGTACATCAAGCTATTTGCAATGCTCTTTTCCGTTTCATCCAGTAAGTCCATGAATTCTTCTACCGCTACGGTGCTATAATCCCCCTCACGTCCAACCGTATCCGAAAGGATATATCCGTCTTCTACTTGTCCCTGTTTGACTGGAGCATCCATGGAGAGAACCTTACCTGACTTTATGATCGATAGCGCTTCTTCTACGTATGTCTGCTTTAGTCCGATTTTCTCTACAACCTCATCTACAGAACAATCTTGTAAGTCCTGTTTGTATATGCGAATCACAGCCTGCTTGGTTTCCCACCGGTATCTAAAATCAACGTTTGTTTGTGTCATGCCAGTCTTGATCGCACCCGAGATACACCGATATGCGTAGGCTTCAAAATTCTGAGTCTCTGTTTTGTTTGAATCGAAGCGATCATATGCCTTGATCAGACCTTCGTAAGCAAAGCTTACAATGTCGTCCAAGTCCATTCCTTTGGTTTTAGCTGCTGCCAAATACTTGCGACCGATCTTCTCGGCTAGTGGTAACGACTTTTCGATGAATTGATCCCGTGTCCCGAATTGGGCAAGGTGTGGATTGTCCATTCGGGCTACTAACTGTTCAGTTGCACTCATTTTCAACACCCCTTACTCCATTTCGATTCTCGGGATACTGGCGCTTTACATAGCTCCCGCTTGCCTATAATTAAAAGTCTTCGCCTCGTTCGATCAGCTTTTGAAGTCGCTTCTCAGCAGCTTCCTGTCGGTAACTCAGTGCTTTGTTCTCAATAGCGATTGTCACTTCCGTAATCCGGTCATACATTCGTTTTCCAATGCGTCCAAGAAGATCTTCGTCCTGTTTTTGAGGATTAGGATTCAAGTTCGTAGTGATGAGCATGGGTTTCTCTCGGTTGTATCGACCATCAATGATTTTGTACATGGCTTCCTCCACCCAATCATTCATTCGCTCTGCTCCCATATCATCCAGGATGAGCAAATCGCATGTTAGCAGGGCATCCATGATGCTCAAAGACGAGATTTTCGATTCTCGATTGTAGCTGCCACGTATTTGATCCAGTAGATCCGGCACACTTTGGAATACCGCCGTAAATCCTTTTTCTTTCAGTTCGTGTGCAACGGAAGCTGCCAAATGTGTTTTCCCGTTTCCCGGTTCGCCCCAGAGCAACAACCCGATCTTGTTAGCCGGACTGAACTTAAGCGCAAACTTCCGACAAAACGAATACATTCTTTCGTTTCCATCACGCGCTTCGTATTCGGCAAATGTACAGCGTTTGAATCTCTTTCCTGCGTTGTCGATGTCAAACATGCGCAACGCCTCTTTTGCGTCGATCAACCCTTGCGCTTTTCGTACGGGTTGGTAAATATCCCGTTCGATTTCGCATTCACAAACAGGAAGAACAAAGCGACCTGTTGGTGTTTTCAGGATGGGGTGAATTAACTCTAACGCCTTAATGATTCGCCCACATACCGTACATTCTCGGCTATCAAAGGCTGATGTTGCCCGCTGCTTCTCGATACTTTGCGTCACCACTTCTGCGATTGCCTGCCCTGCCATTTTCATGATTAATGCCTCCTGACTTACTTTCTTGAGCATCAAGCGTGTCGAATTTTTCACGTAGTTTTTTAGCTGACAAGATGTTTGGTTGCCAGAATGGATTTGAAGTAGCGAAGGTAATCACACGGTGAATATCTTCTTTGCTTCGCTTATCCAGTTCGCTTAGCTTTCGGAACTCATCTGCCCAGGTATTTAGATCATCTGGGATTCTCGCATTCTCTTTCCATGCAAGAATTCGATCTCGTAGATAAACAGCCATTTTCATGTACAAGGAATCGTCGTCGTAAATCCGTTTGTGACGATTATTATTAGGTTTTATATCTTTATCTTTATCTAATTCTTTATCTATATCTGTTGCGTTACTTCCCGTTACATCATCTGTTACTGTAACGTTACATGCACCGTTACCATCCGGTAGTAGTTTTTGCTTCTCTCGATGCCGGGCCACACGTTGTCTGGTCTGCTCTTTAATCTTTGTCATAGCATCGATATTCTGATGTTTTTCCCAGTTGTTAATGTAGATTGGGCTACCATCTTCCATCGAGATCATGCCGAGTCTAACGAATGTTTCAAGCGCCATCTTCACCGTATTAAGAGGTCGTTTAAACTTGTGAGCTAGCATATCCGGCGTGTACGGTATAGCCTCTGTCAGCATAATGTGACCACCCGTGTTCGCCTTACCTGCTAGTGTAAGCAGCTTAATCCAGCAGATCAGAACGGTATCTGCTTCTGGAAGACTCTCTATGAAATCTATCTTTTCGTCGTCAAACATGGATGTGGTGATCTTGATCCATTTGATATCTGCCATATCATTCCCCCCTATGTAGTTGCTTCTTGATGCTTATACCAGCACGCCTCTTCGATTTATTTGTACATAGCGTACCCTTGTGCTATATTGAATGTACGTTTTTTCGCAAACAACCCTACGAAATAGTCCACCTGGCTGTGGGCTATTTTTTTACCCTGTCCACCTCCCACCACAACGTACAACTGGCTTATCAAGATCAAACGTCATAGCTGCCACTTCCAACGTGTCCTGAATCACTGGCCGCGCCCAGATACGGTCGTACAGCTCGTCTACCCGATCGGCACCGACTTCATCGGTTAAGATGCGTTCCAAGGCTTCTTCGTTCACTGGTAGGCCCAAGTCTTGGCGTTGCATCAGAAAATCAGCTACCTTCTCGGTGACAGCATCGATGTCGATAGTTTGGTACATTACATGTTCACCTCGCTTGTCTTTGTAGGTGCCAGCGCCCCTGCCCCTACGCTAGCGTTACAGCCCTTTAGCTGCGCCTATATAATTCTGGTTGTGTAGCACTCGGAAGTGCTGACAGAGCTACGAGCGCCTGAGGTGGTAGGCAGCCCGCAACTCTGTCAGCAAGCCCGAGGAGCTTGCTGCCGTACCTCTGATGTGGTACGATTTTATTAACCTAGTTAATCACTAAGCTGTCGCTGTGTTCCCGCACAGGGCAGCTTTTTTCATGTTCAACCGTAAGCGTCGAATCCGAACACGCTCTGCAAATACCTCTGCCTCTTCTTCTGGCATCCAGCTCATTTCGCGCTCCAGCGTACCCTCCCATACCTGCTGCATCTTCTCATCAATGTCAGACACTTGCACTGGGCATCCTGTCTGGCGCTGTTGCTCTGCTACCTGCTCCAAAATCAGCACCCGATCTGCCATCGTCAATTCGAGCCAGTCTTTCACGCACACGTTCATACGGCTTCATCCTTTCCTCATATCGTTTTTGTAGATCCGCCACCGTCAGCACTCGCCGTCCAGTATGCTGATCACCGTCACACACCAACGCAATGGCACCCGGTATCATCCAATCCAACAGCCACATTAGCGCAGCCCCTGCTTCATCTGTGATTTATAGCGTTCTAGCAAATCCAGTCGATTGAACTGAAAACGTTCCTCCATCAACCCGCACATCACAATGCCGCGGATCACCACATCCAGCGTTTCAAACCAGCACTGTTCCCCTTCATTCGCCTGTTCGGATACATTCAGATGCGAAGCAAACATAATCTGTCCGAGCTTTTCTGCCGCCTGTCCCAAGTCTCTCATCAGCAATTCCTTAATCGCCGATGGATGCCGATCATGGTTTTCAATCAGATTCAACACATTGAAGAGTAATTCACCAGTTCTCTCCTCGACGATAATCATCATCGCTTCCCAATCTAGTGCGGCAAAACGTGCATCATGGTGTGGTGTCCAATTTCGGACTCCATTCTCGATCTTAGTGACCAGCGAACCTTCCACATTCATCTTGGTTGCAAAATCTTGTCGGCTCCAATTACGCACGATTCGGTAATGTTTGATTTTGTCCTGAATCACCACTTGATTTTTCCCCCTTTGTCTTTTTCCACCCGTTCTTTCTTACGGGCCCCTTATGATACATTGGAATGGGACGCTTTTCCGGTTCATAAGAAACCAGATACTAAGCGTACTCCCCCTTTCCCATGTATGAAGTTAGCAAAGAACTAGGCGCTGGCTCCTTCCTGCTGTTTGAGCCAGGTAAAGAATGCATCACGCTGTACCCATTTCCGCTTGCCAATACGAATAATCGGGAAGCTTTTCAGCTCCATCACTTCGTAGGCGCGGCGTTTGGACATGTGGAGGATTTCGCTGATATGGTCAGCGGTGAGCATCAGTGGATAGTCCTCCATGTTTTTGATGGTGTTGGTTGTCTGTTGCATGTGATCACCTCCGGTTAAACTAAATTCGTTTTGTGTATGCCGCTACACATTTCATCTAAAAAAAATAGGTCATAAAAACCCTTATCAGGAAATGCCTTTAGTGCTCCGGCAATCAAACTTTCACCTGGTGAACAATATTCAACATGATCGACTGGTAGTTTCGCACGCCATAACCTACTTCGGGATATTCCCATTTGTTTTGCTAGCTCGGTATCAGTCCATTTTTCTTGTTTTTGCAAACCTTCCAATACTTCAACACGTAGTCTAATTTTCAATTTCTTCCCCCCACCTTTTTCGTTTCGCCCTCTACACACTCAATATATCACGATTGTGTAGTAAGCGCAACGATATTTGTTAGAAAATTTGTAGAGGGGTACACAGTTGTTTTGTTTCATGTTCGAAACACTTTTGATAAAATTAAACTTATACTATGAACTAGGTGGTTTACTGATGGACTCAAAAGATTTTGGGATTTTCTTTGCTGAAATTCGAGAAAAAAGCGGATATAAAAGTCAACGTCAGCTTGCCCTTGCTAGTAATGTTAGTAATGGAACAATCGCAAGAATTGAAGCAGGGACACAAAAGCCACAGCCCGAGACACTTAAAATTCTTTCTCATTTTCTGAAAAACGTTACATATGAAGAACTTCTAGAAAAATCAGGATATCTAACTTCCGACAACCACTTAAATGAAAACAACTTTGCAAATCATAACGTTGATAAAGCATCGCTAGTTCAATTCGGGGAACGGATCGCCATCCTACGTACAGAAAAAGGGTTTTCTCTTCAGAAACTAGCGGATGAACTAGGGATTGAAAAAAATGCACTGGTTCAGTATGAATCTGGGGAATTGAATCCAAATATCGAGGATATTAGAAAACTGGCCGAGTTCTTTGATGTCTCAACGGATCATCTTCTTGGAAAGGACAAGCTACTAACTAAAGAGGATATCTCTAAAGAGTTACAGGAAAACGGTATTAGCATGGCTTTTTACGATGGCTTGGAAGGATTCGACCAGCTCGAACCTGAGCAACAGCAGTTTATTTTGCAACAGGTCAAGCAATCAATTGAAATGTTTAAGAAGATGAGAGAACACTAATACTTAATTATAATTCCTCACAAACAACTATTTAGAAAATTACACTCCAAGAAAAGCATCCTAGAATAGAGTTTTCAGGATGCTTTTTGTTGATTTTTATGATTTTTTTTAGAAAATATATATTTTTAACACTTGTTGAATAATGGTCGTTAGCACATCTCTTGAATTGGAATTTTATCACTCTAAATTGTTTATTAAGTTCTAACTAATTTATATAACTCAAAAACATATAAGATCCAAAAACTAATTACACAATACCTAATATAAAAAATTACTTGATTTTATATTAAGAATTAAGGAAGGAAGGAAACCTATGATCGAATGGCTTCTAAATAATAAAGAATGGTTTTTTAGCGGAATTGGAGTATTTGCAATTGGAATTATCATCTCTCTTTTCAAGCGGAAAGAAAAAAAATCAATAAACCAGAGTCAAACATCAGGGAATAACTCGCATAATTTCCAATCAGCAGGAAATCTTAATGTAACTTTACCTAATCAAAATACCGGAGATAAAAAAGATGTTTAGAAAAAATCAAACACAACAAAACGGAGATCAATCAATAAATCTTCAAGCCCAAAATATAACATTAGTCCAGAATAATAATTATAGTCAAGCAGATACAATGCAAGAATCTAAAAGTAAAATACCTGATAAATATATTTTAGATTTAAAAGACAAATACTTAAAAATGCTTGAAACTGAATGTGAATATATGGACTTGGGTGGAATTTCGCCCCGTATTGGTAACAAAATCCTAAAAATAAAAATGGAGGATTTATTTATTAATTTAAGATTCATAGAAAAAGAAGTACTGCATGACTCCTTTCATGATTATCTAGAGGAAAATAGTACACAACTTCAACTTGAATTTGAACTCCTAGCAAGTACTGCTGATGATCATAATTTAGTAGCTTTAGAACATGAAGATACCCCTTCACCTTCGGAAATAGAGATTGAAGAAGATGATTATTTCCATAATTATAATTCTTACTTTTATAATACGATTAGCTTAATCAACGCCTTAAAGTCCTCCCGCGTAGTTATCCTTGGACACCCAGGCTATGGAAAAACAACTATCGGTAAATATATAGCTCACTCTATTTGCCAAGAAAAATTACATTTAGTAGGAACTCATTTGGCAAATCATATACCTATAATTGTAAAAGCTGCAGAATATGCTATGTCCTTAAAAGAACACAGCTCCTATTCTTTTTATGAACACATTACTAAAAAACATACCGTACATTATGGACCTTTATTTGAATGGGCTTTAGAAAGAGGGCTTGGCTTAATAATTATTGATGGCTTAGATGAAATACCTGATGTAACCCATAGAATTTTAACTTCAAAAAGAATTGAAAAATTTGTTAGTGAATTTTCAAATAATAAATTCATAATAACTAGTCGAATCGTAGGTTACAGACAAAACAAATTAACAGGGAACTTTAAACATCTTACTTTAACTGAGCTTAGTCCCCCTCAAATTTTCGAGTTTCTTAAACAATGGTACTCAGCAATTGAAAACGAAACAGATGAAATTGGAAAAAAAGGCGATCTGCAAAATTCTCAAGAAAAAATCAAGTCTCAAGCTAAAGAGTTACTCCAAGCTATTCAGTCTAATCCAGGAGTATCAAAATTGGCTAACAATCCTTTATTACTGACTATCATAGCTATAGCTAACTGGAATGGGAGAAAACTTCCAAATAAAAGGGTTGATCTTTATCAAATAGCAACAGAAACTTTAATCGAGAATTGGCCATTAAAACAGAGGGGCCAAGAACTTGACTATGAAGAAAACCTATCTTTATTAGAACCTGTAGCTCATTATATTCTCTCTTCGGGGAAAAACAATTTGATAACTGAGATTGAACTTCAACCGCTCTTTATGACCCTCGTTTCTGAGATAAGAGGAGCTTCGAAAAGAGAGGCAAAACATTTAAGTAAAGAAATTCTCCACGTAATAGAGGAAGAAACTGGATTTTTCCTGCAAAAAGGATTTGATGCTCAAGGAAAAAAAGTTCATGGTTTTTTACACCAAACTTTTGCAGAATACCTCTCTGCTAGGCATCTAGCTGAGATTTGGTCTGAAGGAGAATTTGATTTTTCTCAATATATTCATAATCCAAATTGGCATGAAGTTCTACTTCTTATGGCTGGACATATAGGTACTTGGGCTACAGGACAATCAACTCGTCTAGTCAATGACATATTAAATATAGATTCTGATTACGAAAACTACCTTTGCAGAGATCTTTTGTTTGCTGCTGAGGTTCTTGCCGATAATGTAAGAGTCAAGAGAGATCTGCAGTACAAAATTACTTATAGAATGATCAATATCGCCCTTCAAACTCCTCACATAAGATTATTTCACACCTTGACCAAGAGTTTGAGTAACATTTCAAAAGTTTTCCCTTTCAACGAACAAATTTACGCACATTTAGAGATAAAACAAAAAGAACCTATGGAGTTACAGATAAGAAAAGCTATTATTTCTAAAATGGTCGGGTTTGATTCTGATGGAGTAAGTAGCATTATTTACTTCGGGCTAACATGTGCTGAAAAGATAGTTAACTTAATAACACCTTTCTTATTTCAATGGGCAGACGAAACAGGAGATAGCCCTTGCACTCTGCTCTGGATATCTAAAAATACGGTTATTTTATACAAAATTTCAAAGTCACTAGGGAACTTGTTAATAAAGGAAGGAAAGGCTAGTAACCTAACTGAGCTACCTATAAAGTCTTGTAAGGTGGAATATGGTCAATTATTTACTTACGATGAAAGAGATTTATCTTTAGATTTTATAATCAATCTTTACTCATCATGCACAAACGAATCATTGATACAAGAAATCCTAGGTAACTTATTTCTTACTAATGAAGAATATTATATCAGGCTTTCAAATGAACTATTAGGCAGACTTATGGAGAGTATTACGACTGAAGAAAAAGTAATTTTTCTAGAATTACTAAAAATAATGTTAAGTGAAGAAGAACAAATAATACCCGACATAGAAATACAAAATTTTTTAAATCCTTATATTGATAATATATTAGAAAAAAGCCAAGATAAAACTCTAAGGAAGGCAGCTCTTCATTTAAAATGGTTATTAGTAACGGAGGATGAAGAAATTGAAGAGTTATTTTTATTAGTTATTAAGGAACCTGATGAAGAAATTAGATTGATTTTTATTGATTTAATGCTTCGTTACCTAGCGCCTCTCACGGAAAGATACTTAGATATTATATTATCAACCTTACCTGAAATATCTAATCACTCTATTCGCCTTGTTATTTTAAGAGTGTTAATGGAGCATGATGAAATAAATAATAAAGACTTCCATACCTTATTAAAAAATGAAATAGAATACATACGTACCTGCAAAAATACTGATGACATTTACAATGGTTTAAAGATTCTTTTCTTAACATTTCATTTTACTAACAGTGAGGATGATATTCTAAAACTTTTAAATGAAATTTGTAGTTTGATTCAAGAGAGAATCGAGCTAAACGAGGAATCACTTAATCTATTAATGAATCTAAGATACTTTCTTCCCTCTAGAGCAATAGCAGAATATTTTCTTTCTAGGGAATTTATTATGGAGTATCTATCCCATACCAATTTAGAAACTCGCTTAATCATGACAATTTTATTTTCATTCAACTATGAAATAACATTGGTAGAAGAGAATATTCGTTACTTCATACAAAATTCAAACAATAAGGATGCTATATTAACCTGTATAAAAATTTTAAAATACAGAGATTATCATAATATAGAATTGCTAGATATACTACTCTCTCTCATGTTTGATGATGAGGAAACTAGTAATGTTATCTATGAAGTACTATCTAGTATAAGAAACGAAGAATACAGACAATATATTTTAGCTCAACTCCCTAGTTATATTGAAAAAAAGCCCGATAATAAAAATGCTTTTAATATTCTTTGGGAGTTTGTTTTAACGCCAGATATTATGGATGATCTACCTTTCTAAAATTATAATAAAAACAACCCAAATAAAAACCTAAAAATTAATAAAGAGATTGCAACTATTCAGCGTACTGATAGTTATAATCTCTCTATCTCTTTTTAAATATAGGCTTGTCATTAAGATAAGCCTATATTTAAAATTGCGATATAAGCTATTATCCAAAAATCGAATAAAAAAACTAAAAGTCACCTCGCCTTGCATGAGTTAGCTACAGAAATCCGCAACACTTCCGATAGTCTAAATATATAAAGAAAATAACTCTAAATCAAAACATCCACCTGCGCTTTATCTTAGGTGGATGTTTTGATTTGTCTGACCTATTGTCGTTTTTTCTCTTTCTTTATTCTCGGTTTCTTTTTACTTCCTATATCGAATCCTATCAGCAATTATCGTAGCAATTAAAGAAATAACTGTTAAATCTATGATTTTTGATATTACCACATGGAGAACTTGAACAACTTTAAATAATGTATCTTGATTAATAAACTCCTGAAAATCCGAATATGGTTCTGACAAAGGTAAGGAATAATGAATGCCAAAAGAAAAGTAAAACATCTCAGCTAGTGAAAGCTCCTTATCAGAAAGATCCTTTATGTTATACAAATATATTTCAGGATTAAAATAAACCATCTGAAATTCCATATAATACAAAAAACTAAACATAATATCCGGTATAGCAATGGCAATTAAAAGATTAAAAATTGCTGTACCCAGATTGACCTTATACATTTTTACATCCGTTTCGAAATCTATCTTTTCTATTTCTTTCATAAAACTGTGTAAAAATATGTATAAGTACCAAATAAAAAAGTAAATGATTATACCTGCTAATATATAGGAACCAAAGCTTATAATAGGTAAATAATGCTGAACGACACTAAAGTAAAGCTTATAATAAGCTGCTACAAATAAACCTAACGATATAAGCTGAACAACAAATCGAATATAGGCAGTTTCAAATTTTTCATACGTAAGTTGTCTGGATACTAACCAAAGTAACATTCCGGACAAAAGAAGCAGACTATATTTTTGTGGCAGAAACAACGCTACAAATATGAATACCTGAAGCTTATGATCTCTCCCTATACGTTTTATGCCAGCTTCCTGTATTAACTTAAATAAAAATACTCCTTGTATAATACTAAATATGTATAGTGGGATATTTAACGTTATACACAAAATAATCCCCACAATAATTGGATTACCCAAACAATTTATAAGAAATGAAATCTGCTTTTTCCACACTGTTAACCTAACCCCATCTTTAAAATATTTACCCTCTGACACCTTACCAGCATTCTCTCATTACTTTACTCCCTCCGCATCTTTTTTCCTAGACTTTTACTTTATATTTTTTGGTAATTCAGTATAATCAAGAGTAAAATAATTTATTTTCTATTCTTTTAGTGCGATATTTAAACTAGGCACAGACAACTAGAACCAGCATCCTGTCATCATGTTTCTAAAGGGGATGGGACGATGAAGCAGACCACATTAATCATTGATGCTGGCCAGGTACGTGACCTAGTGATCTGTCTTGCAAAGAATGCGGTACGCGATCTGACCCGGAACCAGAAGGAAAAGAACTTGGACAAAAGCGAATTTCATACAGCACTACAGTCGCTCCTTCTGGAACAAGCTAGAGACTTTTGCTGCTACGGGGGAAAAGAACATCCTCTCCCGAACCTGGAGGGCAATGGTCGGAAGGGACGGGCTTGGTGGACACTTACGGATCGTCAGTTGGCCGCTGTCTTTGAATTTGACTCCACTATTCGGATGAGATCATTGCGAAAACTGCTGGCAGTCGACTGTCTCTACCGCTTCAATTCCATGGAATACATCATTTTCTTTTGGAGATTCCTACTGTTCTTGAATGGCTTCAGGTGCAGCTATATACCCATCGAACTGAGAATAAAAGATAGATTATACAAAAGAGCTACTTTTAACATAATAGAGGCTATCGAATAGAACAATCCTTTTATGTTAAGACAAGGAAATTGAATAAAATAACAGAGGAGAAATTCATAATGAAAAAAATCATATGCTTAGTCATTGCATACGGTCTAGTATTCACACCTTTATCAATCCTTTTTTCATGCACAGTTGAAGCAAAAATTGTATCCGCTTCTTCAGTGTTAAGTCGTCAACAAGCAATTGATTTTGTAAAGAAAGCTCAGAAAAATCAGTGGACACTTACTGAGAAAGATTATTTTTCATTGAGTAAAGTTAAATCTACTATGAATCCTTACTTTACGTCAGCATATATAAATGAATTTGTAAATGTCGGTGGAAAAAACACTAAGAGTGGATGGATTTCAAATTTAAGAGATACAGATGATGTGACTGGGTACTTACCATACGATACACCTGGTAAAGAGATGACCGTTTCTTATTCGAAAGATAAGAAAAAAATATATGTAACAGGCTATGCGAATTCAGAGGGAGACATTTATAAAGTAACAACTACGCTTGTCAAAACCAAAGTTGGCTGGAGAATCGAAGCTATAAAATGGCTATAGATAATATACTTGAATAGCTTAGAGATTTATAAAGACCACTCGAAACATTGAACTTAACCGGAATTTTTTTGATTACGACGATGGCACTTTTATCCCGATGAGTTAGCGAAAATAAGATATACTTTTCCTCTCTAGAAAGTTCTCATTTCACAATAAAAGCCTGACACACTATCCTATAAGGGAGTATGTCAGGTATTTTTTTATGCTTGTATAATTTTGATTGTTATCGAACATAGATGGTTAAATCTGTGTTTTATTGAACTATCGATCCTCGGTAGCTCGATATTTTTTTGATAGCACTCAGATTACTTGATCAACCTAATTCACTTCAATTCCTACAATGTGTTTACTCTCATCCCAAGATACTTTGGCTCCGATAGACTCGCTGATAAAGCGAAGTGGTATGAAGGTTGAGCCGTTTCGGATGAATGGAACTTGGGTTAACGTCATCGATTTACCGTTGACATAAGCATTCTTACTACCGATGGTTACTTCGACTTTGGTTTTGCCTTTCGTGACAATGACGGAACGTGTAATAGCTTCCCATTCTACCTTTGCGTTTAATTTTTCAAATACCCCACGTAAAGGAATGAAGGTGGTCCCATTTACAATAATCGGCGCAGGGGACATAGATACTGTTGTACCGTTAATCGATACTCCAATGTCGTTTATTACTGGGATACCCATTTCATCAGCAGACTTTAGGTCGTCAACCGAACCACCACCTGACTGTGATGCTGGGACTGGCTGTTGAGTTGGATTTGAACCTTTCTTCTTTTCTTCAGCCCACATTTCTTGATTTTGAAGAAGGTCCATTTGAATTTGAATGTCAATTACTTCTTGGGATACTCCAATCAACGAGTAGAAATATTTTCCTTGTAAAATAACCTCTTCATCGGTTTGAGACTTCTTATCCTGTAAAGCACTACTATATTTTTTAAGCTCCTTTTGTTCTTGGTCATTGACTTCGTTAATCCCCATCATCATTAGAACACTATAGATATAACTCTCATAATCCATTTCTTGAAAAACATCATAATTAGCTTGTTTCTCTGCAAAACTCTCACCAAATCCAAGATTTTGATAGAATGACTTCCCTTCTAAAAAGACATTACCTGGTTTATCTTGGTTATTGGTCAACTTTGTAGCATAATTTTCAAATTTTTCATGTTGGTAAGAATTAAGGTTTTTACCTTCGACAACCGTATTTAAATACAATCTCGTCTTGTCTAAGGGTAAAAGGGTAGATAGTCCCAGGTAACTTAAGTTATCAGTTAGTACAGAATTAGAATATGTTCTATAATGCGGTCTGACATAAGTACCATCTTCCCGATAATATCCTTTTACTTTAACCAATTCATTCGCATTTTTTGTTCCCGCATATTGCTTGCCCCTATATAAATTAACTACCTTCGATTTATAAGTGATTGTATCGATCTTAGGTGTAGATAACGAGAATGGCAAATTGTACGAAGGAGTTCTGTTAACTTGTTTTTCTAACTCCCGTTTTTCTTCTTCTCTACGCTGTTGCTCTCGTTTCTCCCTATCTTTCCTGATTTCTTCTTCAATTTTTTTATGTTGTTGCTCTTGTTCCTCCTCATATTTCCTCATGGCTTCTTTAATTTCTTGGCGGTCCTTCTCAATCTGTTGTTGGACTTGTTCGTCGAACTTCCTTTTTTCTTCTTCTACATGTTTTTGGAATTCTTCATCAGATTCTCCGCATCCTCTGAAATACCCACTAACGCGTGTTCCATCTTTTCTGGAGTACGAATCGACATATGTACATGCACTTACATTATCAACAAAACCTGTTGGTAATAATGTTAAAAATGTTAAAACCCCTAATAAACTACTAATTATTTTTCTTTTCACTATTTCACCATACCTTCATTGACAAATTTATTTTTAGATTTCGACGAGTCAATAATGTTTTCTTTAGGAATGTGTAGATTATTAATTTAGTGATATCTAATATTTACCAGACCCTCTCTGACTCTTTAAGATTTCTGCTTTTAGCACATCATAGTCAAACGTATCGTCAGTCGAAAGTTGCTTTCCGTTAATAAAAAGTGTCGGAGTGCTATGTAGCCCTAACTTTCTTACGATGGCTTTATCGCTTTTGACATCCTCAGAAAATTTATTGCTATCAATATCTTGCTTTAGTTTTTGATAATCCACATCTACTTTTGATTCTTTAGCGATTTTCACAAGAAAATCAGACGTAGCCCAATTGGCTTGTTCATCGCCTTGCCGAGCATAAACTTCTTTGTAAAACTTCCAAAATTCCTTAGGGTTCTGTTGGTAGACAGCTTCACTAGCCATGGCAGCTGTTTTTGAGTCTGCGTCCGGACTTACGATTGTATAATTGATGTAATATAGCTGGACGATTCCCTTATCGATAAAGTCTTTATACAGTTGTGGAAAAATACCTTCTGAAAACTGCTTACACGCCGGGCATTTAAAATCAGCAAATTCCACAATTTTTACTGGAGCAGTATCCGATCCTATAGATGGCTGTTTTTTATACTGAAATTCTTTATCATTACTTGGTAAAGTTACAGAAGTTTTTTGTGATTTATTCATACCGACAAATCCTACTATCACAAAAATCGTAGCCACTACCGTCCAAACTACTAACTTTCTCATCTTTGGAACATGCTGTTCCGCACTCATGTTGTTTATTCCCCCATTTCTTTGTATATCTAAAACCTCATTTTACCAAAAATTAATCCTTTAGTACTAACAAAATCACTGTCGAAATTTGTCTATCTTTTATATCTAGTTCTACAAAACCATTACCTATATAATAGAAGGTATACATATTTTAGGAGGGATACTATGTTTAAGAAAGTTTCTGCTGTTCTTTTGACAACTGCTGTATTGAGTACAACATTTGCAGTTGGTCAATCTGATGCAGCAAGTAAAAAACCAGCTAAGAAAGTGTATTACAAGAACTGTACAGAAGCTCGTAAAGCCGGAGTAACTCCGATCTACAGAGGGCAACCAGGATACGCACCTAAGCTAGATCGGGACCATGACGGTATTGCTTGCGAATAATCAAAACCCCACCTACTAATCAGGTGGGGTTTTACTCTAGAAAGGTGAGAACATGAAAACAAAAACAATTCCACTTATAGCTTTATTATCTTTATCCTTGGCTGCCTGCTCTTCTCAACCAGCACAACCTAAAGAACAGACAGGTACACAACAGGCTCCTACACCTGCTGTACAGAGCTCTACAGCTACGACAGCAGCAAATCAGCCTACTGCTCAGCAAACAACGCCAACGCCGCAAAAGAGCGTTAAAACCAATCGTATCCCAGCTACAGTCGTATCTGTAACGGATGGCGATACTCTAAAGGTAAAAATGAACGGCAAAGAAGAGACAATCCGTTTATTACTGGTTGATACCCCTGAGACAAAGCACCCAAGCAAACCTGTGCAGCCATTCGGTCCCGAAGCCTCCTCTTTCGCTCATCAGACTCTTGATGGTAAATCTATCGAAGTTGAAATTGACGTGTCTGAGAGGGACAAATACGGCCGTCTATTAGCGTACATATGGATAGATGGGAAAATGTTTAACGAAAGGTTGCTTGAGAAGGGATTGGCCCGGGTTGCTTATGTGTACCCACCGAATATTAAGTACGTAGATCAGTTCCGAGAGATCCAAAAGAAAGCGCAAAAAACCGGCGTGGGGATCTGGAGTATAGAAAATTATGCTCAGGAAGATGGGTTCCATTCTGAGACGGCTAAAAATACAACTACCTCTACTCCAACTCCTAAAGTTCAACCGAAATCTGAACCGGTAAAAGTAGAAGTCTCCCCTACTCCGTCTGGATCAGGAGAGGTTTATTACAAAAATTGCACGGAGGCCCGTGCTGCTGGTGCAGCTCCTATTCATGAAGATGAACCAGGTTATCGCCCAGCATTAGATCGCGATCATGATGGTGTAGCCTGCGAATAGTTCGATGTAAAAGGAGAAATACTTATGGCCAATAATCACTTTTGGATAAAAGAGGATTCGGACGGAAAAATCACAGAAATTGTTAACCACTATCGTTCTGTTAAAAATAAGGAACTTCTTTTAGATCGAATCACACTGTATATCGGAGGAACTTATATTGTACAACCGGACAATAAACTCAAATTGAAACATAGACATCGGTTATGCACTATACAAGGGTTTATTGGAAATGAATTTTCTTGGGAAGGTATAAAAGCAAAGGTTAAATTCCTTGATACTAAGCGTCCTGGCCGAGTCGATATCGGTGATCTTCGTAATATTGAGTCATAACTTATCCATTTCACTAGTACATACTAGGGAGTATATAAAGACCATAAATAAGAGAGCCTGACATACTACCCTATAAGGAAATATGTCAGGCTTTTTATATGTGAAATGATCTATTCCATTATTTTCACAGGTGCATCTGAAATACGATGTACATTTCCATCCTCATCAAGATATTGATAATTTGCTACCCCTGATTTCCAGTCTCCTTCTAAAACAATTCTGAACGTTAAAGTAGGAGAATCTGAGCTGTTGTCTACACCAGGAAGAATACTTTCTCTCGTTCCGTTGCCTACCACCAAAATATGTGTATCATTTGGCATAACGGTCATATACGTAAAGTTTCCTTGTACATGATACGTGTAGTCAATTGGTGGATTTACTGCTTGGGTAATGTGTCCAAGCCCACTCACCAATTCTTTTGGGGTACTTACGGCCAAATCGAGATGAAATGAAGGCGCGCCTGGCTTATCCCCTCCGATTTGATAACGAGCAAGAAACAATCCTACTTGTACATTTGCACTCATTACTTTTCCCTTCTTTCTTCGATTAATTATAAAATCACAAAAAAAGAAACGTGCAGTAATATACGTATGTATGACTAATGGTGCATTATTCCACTAAAAAATATCTAATAAAAGGATACTTCACTTCCTAAATAAAAATAACGTAGCCCTGTGTTCTCGATTCACGGAGAGCACAGGGCTACGTTTGTATTTCCTCGCTATTCAACTTTTCACGTTCTCCTTTCTTACTTTAGTTTATATACCTGTACACCCCTAACGATCTCAGGAAGTGTCACACCTTCCTTCTTTCGTTATTCGACTGCTGTGTACATCGCCTTTCCCTATTTACCTGGAGCAAGCATCCATTGAATTTTACCCTCTGCAATCATCGTCATCACATCCATTCAGGTGTAGTGGGTTGAGTAGAAGGTTGTCCAACTGTTGTTGGTGTAAAATAAATATAACAAAGATTCTAAATAATTAAAACAACGGAATAGACTGTTTATCTCTTTATATCTCCATATATCATCTTATTAATTTGTTTATCATCCATTTTCTCTTTTTTATTTATTTTTACGCTAGCAAAATTGTTTAATCCTTATAATTAGAGTCCTATTACATGCCTATTAACAGAATAATTTTCAGATCCCTAAAATAATAGTAAGCAACATAAATAGATTTAATGGAACTAAAAAACCCTGACATACTACCCTATAGGGGGATGTGTCAGGGTTTTATCATTCCTTTTACGCTATATTAATACATTCCGGTTCGTGATTTCTATTTAAAATAGAGAAAGATATCTATCTAATATAGAATATTCCTCTCTTATTTTACGTCAAGAATCTAAACACTTTATATATTTGTAGCCTTTATAATAAAACTCTTGTTAATCAATTATATTTTCACCAACTTTAATAAGATTAATCTGCGCCCCTACACCTGGTGCCAAGTTTAAAATAAATGGTACAGGCGAGTCATTTCGTAACGTAACAACATCTCCAGCAGTTAGGGACAGAAGAGCACTTCCTGAAACTTCTCCTGTAGGAGCAAGTGCTGAAACGCGTGTCGATGGATCTACCGCTCCATTCACTGCAAGGGCTAGCTGAGAGCCAATACCTGCCGTGGTGTTGACACTATAATCAATTTTATAAACACCTGATTGGGTCACAGTTACAGCTGTTGTTCCTTCTGTATGATTCACATTATCCAACGGACCATTATTACTAAACGGTACATCAGCCCCACCAAATACTATGGCATCAGCTATAGTGGCAATTTGATGAACACTTCCGGCAGGAGCCTGTTCTACCTTAACGAGATTCAGCTGCGCCCCTACACCTGGTGCCAAGTTTAAAGTAAATGGTACAGGCGAGTCATTTCGTAACGTAACAACATCTCCAGCAGTTAGGGACAGAAGAGCACTTCCTGAAACTTCTCCTGTAGGAGCAAGTGCTGAAACGCGTGTCGATGGATCTACCGCTCCATTCACTGCAAGGGCTAGCTGAGAGCCAATACCTGCCATGGTGTTGACACTATAATCAATTTTATAAACACCTGATTGGGTCACAGTTACAGCTGTTGTTCCTGCTGTATGATTCACATTATCCAACGGACCATTATTACTAAACGGTACATCAGCCCCACCAATTACTGTGGCATCAGCTATAGTGGCAAGTTGATGAACACTTCCGGCAGGAGCCTGGTCTACCTTAACGAGATTCAGCTGTGCTCCGACTGCAGGTGCCAAGTTTAAATTGAGCGGTATTAGTGCAAGCGAGTCATTTCGTAACGTAACAACATCTCCAGCAGTTAGGGACAGAAGAGCACTTCCTGAAACTTCTCCTGTAGGAGCAAGTGCTGAAACGCGTGTCGATGGATCCACCACTCCGTTCACCGCTACTGCCAGTTGAGGAGTCATACCAGGTGCGATGATAGCAGCTGCGATGTTAGCACTATAATCGATTTTATATACGCCTGTCTCACTAACGGTCAAAATCGTCGTTCCTGCCATATGAGCTATATTATTCAATGGACCATTATTATTAAACGGTACATCATCTCCACCCATTACCGCGGCCTCAGCTATAGTGGCAAGTAGATGAACACTTCCAAATGGTGAAGATGCTTGAGCATAGGTATATCCCTCTGTTTTACTCCCTGTTCCATTTGGTGTCACCACAGATACATTTACTGCTCCTGCAGTTCCAGCTGGTACCACAGCTGTTATCTGCGTATCAGAATCCACCGTAAAGGACGTAGCATTCACTGTACCAAATTTTACTGCCGTTGCACCGGTAAACCTTGTACCCGTAATTATTACAGTGTTGCCACCGGCTAGAAGCCCCGATGTCACATTAAGAGATGTAACGGTCGGCCCATCAGCATAGGTATATCCCCCTGCTTTACTCCCTGTTCCATTTGGTGTCGCCACAGATACATTTACTGCTCCTGCAGTTCCAGCTGGTACCACAGCTGTAATTTGTGTGCTGGACACAATACTAAAAGAAGTCGCCGGCGTTGCACCGAATTTTACTGCCGTTGCATTGGTAAATCCTGTACCTGTAATCGTTATGATATTACCACCGGCTGTAGAACCAGACGATGGCGTAATAGAGGTAATCGTTGGCGCGACTACCGGTGTACTTCCGCCACCTCCGCCACCTCCACTTGTATTATTATTTGTAGTTGGTGTTGTTGGTGTTGTTGGTTGACTTGGTTTAAGGGGACTTGGTTCTGGATTCTGACTTTTATTCGTCTCCGCTACTTTGAGAAATTTACTTGCTACCTGGGCCACTGCCTGCCTTTCAGCGTTCCCTGTCGGATTAAAAGTACCTTCCGTGTTTCCACTGATTAACCCTAGCTCTACAGCCGCACCAACGGCATCTTTTGCATAATCTGAAATCGAGGAGGCATCACTAAATTTTAGATCAGCCGCTTTCCCCTTAGCATCTACTCCTAAAGCTCGTACAAAAATAACCGCCATATCTTGTCTGGATAAACTTTGTCCATTCCCAAATGTTCCGTCTCCATTCCCTTTGATAAGACCAGCTTTTACAGCTGCTTCTACATATTTGAATGCATAATGATCTGAAGGAATATCGGAGAAGGTAAAAGTTGCAGGAGCCTGTGTTGTGTCTAAATTTAATGCTTTTGCGAGAACGATAGCAAAATCCTGACGCGTAATGGTACCCGTAGGAGAGAATTTGCCCTCTCCTATCCCATTTAGAATCCCTTCATTCGCCAGCTTTTGAATGGCATCTTTTGCATATGAATTGTTAATGTCAGAAAAAGAAGTAGCTGCCTGTACAGGAAGAGCCAAAGAACTCAACAACGTAACGGTTGTTATTACTTTAATTACATTTTTTTTAACCAAAATTCTATCCCCTTTAAAGTCTAAATATTAAAATTACTATATAATTATATCATCATACCCAAATAAAAGTAGGAAAAAAGTATGATGGATATCATTAAGTTTTTACATCTTTAATAAACTTAATTTTCTTAATATAAAAGAGGGGCTCTATCCCTTACTCACTACATGCTATATAGTTGAATCGAAAGTTGAATTCTACTTGTACATTTATACCCAATAAAAGGATACTCCTACTCCGTAACATACAATAAATGTAATATAGTCAAAAACGTGGGTGAAGGGTGTGCAAGTGTACCCGCAATCCTTTCTCTTCTTTTCCTCTCTTATCCAAATATATTGTAAAAACACGATATATTTGGTATATAATAGACACATACATCATCGCCGATTTCATCGGCCTTCTTTTTTACCCTTAAACCGAACATAAGTTCTCAAAAAGGAGGTCTCGCAGAAATGTGGGAGTATTACCGACCAAACATGATCGAGGGGACAGTCGAGGACATATACAGAAGCCACGGTATTCTCCACCCCTGGGATTTACGCATCGAGAACCTTATGCGTACCTTTTCCATCGACCTACGTTATTGGTTCCTTGAACCAAAATGTATGTGGAGTGAAAACAAACGAGTTATTTTTCTAACAAAAGGGCTAACGGGCTTTGCGTATAAGCAAACATTCTTTCATGAATTCGGGCATGTCTTAGTCCATGAAGGCGATCAGCTTGCCATGTCAGATGCGCAGCGCCAGCTTATGGAGCGAGATATCCGTCGCTTCTTACGCTTCGCCATGATGCCTGCCTTTATGCTGCGTCAGCTTGAGCCATATCTCCTATCGTCTCCCTGGGACTTGGTAGAGTTGTTTGAAGTTCCATACCAGTATGTCATAAATCGCCTAAAGGACATCCGCCGACGAATCTGGAATCGATACTGGCTGGAGCAGGAAGCAAAATGGCGATGCCAACAGAATCGCTCATACGTCTATTCGGGCTAGAGTCGTCCTATCTGACACTTTGAAAGCTACGTATTGCCCAAGCTATACGCTACAGAATGGGACAAATTACGAAAGAAACAGGATGGATCGGGACATGCTTCCCATCTCCACTATTTCTGAGCATGCTTTTGCTATGATAACGACAAGGAAGGGGGCTACCTGAATGAAAGGATATTTTCGTAAACGGGGAGAAAAGTGGTCATTCACACTGGATATTGGTCGCGATCATGAGACCGGGAAACGTAAGCAAAAAACCATGTCGGGATTCAAGACTAAAAAAGAAGCAGAGAAAGCATGTGCTGAACTCATCTTAAAAATCGAAAATGGAAGCTACCAAGCATACTCAAAAGATAGCTTTGCCGAATTCATGAAACAGTTCATGGAGATGCAAAAACAAAGCGTACGAGCTACCACACTCGAAACACAAACCTTTATGCTAGAAAAGCATTTATTACCTGCATTCGGGCCGATACTTCTTCGCGATATCAAACCCCATCATATTCAGAAGTTCTATACAGATAAACTGGAAGCTGGGCTTTCCGGAAGTTATGTGCATACGATTCATTGTCTTTTAAACAAGGCACTACGAATTGCATACGAATGGGGGCTAATCGAAAAGAATGTCGCCACCCTGGTAAAGCCCCCGCGCAAGTCATCCAAAGAAATGAAAGTGTGGAACATCGACCAAATACAACACTTTCTGGAGGTTACTAAAGAGTGCAGATTTCATCTTGCCTATCTACTGGGAATTTGGACTGGCATGCGGCGTGGTGAGATTTTAGGATTACGCTGGCAGGATGTAGACATCGAAAACGGTATTCTGAGCGTGAGACAAACAATTTACCGTGGGGCTCACAAACTGATTATCCAGGAACCCAAAACGAAAGGCTCCCGCCGCACCATTACGTTTCCGACATCCGTCTCTACGGCCCTGCGCCGTCATAAGCTACGCCAGCAGGAAGTAAAGTTGCGAATGGGAACTCGACATCAAGAACATGATTTGGTTATTGCACACGATATCGGTACACCTGTTGATCCGTCTGAGCTTACTCGCTGGTTTAAGCACTGGACAAAAAAAGCAGAGTTACCGTCCATCCGCTTTCATGACCTGCGCCATACACACGCTACCATTTTGATGCAGCTTGGGGAAAATCCAAAAATTATATCCGAACGCTTGGGACATAACAATATTAGCATTACCCTGGACACCTACTCGCACGTATTGCCTAACATGCAACGCGATCTAGCCAATAAACTGGAGGCCACGTTACAGAAACGCCCTTCTTCTTCCTAATTTTTAAATGTGGTCAAAATGTGGTCAAACCGAGTTGTAGAGAGTAAAAAAGCCTTGATTTATAAGGGTTTTCACGGTTTGCGTACTATTGTAGAAGAATAGAATTCTGCTATAACGGAAGTGCGTTTACAGTAACGAAAACGCGAAAAAAGAGCCTGTTCGATTCCTTTCGGACTGGCTCTTTTTGTATTCTTTTCTTTCCATCCTCTTACCATCCTACCGATCCCTAGTTTCTCGGAAATCTCATCAAACAAATCTCCACTACCCTAACTAGGCAGTGAGGTGGTCTTATTTCCTTTTTATCACATCTAGCCTCCCACTATCCGGGAGGCTTTTGACTGTATACCCCTCATAGGATTCATTGTGCGTTTGGATACTAGACATTTGCGGGTGTTTTCATGACTAAAAATACTAGCTCCCCCTCCAATAATCAATCATTTCTTAAATTGTAATCCTTTAGACATATTTATGCCCTTGAACTCATAGATCAATGTGACTAATATCACTTAAAATATGGGTGAAATATACTAATAATATCTATAAGGTAATTAATAACATTAAAAAGGGTTGGGTATTGATGGATACTAGAAAGTGTACAAATTGCTGGTGGAGTAACGGGGGGAATAATTGTTTATTCCTTGAAGAATTAAAGATGCTTGAAGAAAAACCAAGTCATGGGATGTGTTGGGGATGGCGTCCTAATGAAAAGAAGGAGAAGATGAATTATCTAGAGAAATACGGCCACGAAGTAGATAGGATCGGTAAATTACCCATCCTAAATTAATAAGAAATCTCTACCACCCAAACGGGCAGCGCGATTGTCTTATTTCTTAATCATACATCTGAAACCACACCACTACAGAATGA
The DNA here is from genome assembly GCF_002355375.1 of Aneurinibacillus soli. GTDB lineage: Bacteria > Bacillota > Bacilli > Aneurinibacillales > Aneurinibacillaceae > Aneurinibacillus > Aneurinibacillus soli. The sequence continues at coordinate 3,106,151 of NZ_AP017312.1, forward strand.
TAAAAATTAAAGCAAACCTCCCGCTCATCTGGGAGGTTTTTGACTGTATCCTGTATAGTCTATCGTATGTTTGTGTTCCTGGTGTGCTTGTGGTGCAACCAGGTTGTTATTATTTCTGTTTTGACTTTGTTGTTGTGGCATAGATAAATTCCTCCTATGTGGTTATTCTTGGTGATTTGTAGTCTTAAATCCCCACATAGAAAGGCATTTATACGTAGACTCCCACTAGTTATTTAACATTCACTTTCATTTGTTCTGCCCATACATTAGCAGCATTTGCTCTTGCTTCATAGAGATTAATATGTTTTTGCTCTGGTGATTTTTCTATTGATGGTGTCATGATTTCCGCTTTATGTGCTAATGTGAGTACACTCCATAAAACAGAAATAAAGAGTAGTGTGTTGGCTTTTCTGACAAATCCTCTGGTTCCGTTTGACAACAATCAGGCAGAACGAGATGTGCGCATGGCCAAAATCAAACAAAAGATTTCGGGAACATTCCGAAGTGAGCACGGTCCACAAACGTTTTGTCGTCTTCGTGGATTGATTTCGACCGCCCGGAAGCAAGGACGCAACGTATTACAGACTCTGGAGCGTGCCGTTACCGGACAATCCCTTTCCTTTTTCCCAGAATAATACCGGAGGTAGTTCCGTAAGGAATTATCTCTATTTGTGCTGTCTAGCAAACAAGGTCGTAACAGGCTGAACAGTTACAATAAAGAAAGATCATCATACACTATAAGATTTATCAAAACAATTCATCCCTTTTAATTATTATTGGTTCAACCATAATGGTGATATTTCCACGATTTCTTTAACAAGTGTTACTTCGTGTCCTGAATCATACGGTCTCTTTTTAACAGAGAATGCATTTCCAGATCAATAAACTTACCCTTTACAAACTGATAGTCCCTCAACAACCCTTCCTTTTGGAATCCGATTCTCTTCAGCATCTTGATCGATGCTATATTCTCTGGCTCCACCAAGGCTTCTACACGGTTTAACTTCATCTCCGTAAAACCATAGTCCAGCATAGCTTCCAAAACCTCTGCCGCGATTCCTTGACCCCAGTATTCTTTTCCTAGGTCATATCCGATTTCTCCCCGGTGTCCTTCCTCTTTGATCCAGTTATTGTAGCCGCAGCTACCAACAAGCTCACTCGTTTCTTTCAACACGATTCCCCACCGGATTGCTTCTTTCTGAACCGCTAATCGCAGTGATCCCGGTTATCGCTCAGCGCTTGATAGAAAAATCGTTTGACAAGCGAATAGTCAACAAACCCTCTGACCATTGATACGTGTTTCAATGGCAACCTCTGAAGGAATAGCAGGAAGTATGTTTTCTAATCTAAATAACTGATCAATATGATATACGCCATGTGATAATTCCGAGCGGTAAACCGTATCTGCCACAGATACGGCAACCTTTGCGGTAATGTCGGCTTCGTTTGTTCCCTGTACTAAGCACTCGACCACAACATCCTGTCGACTCCTTTTCCCCAGCGCTTCGATTTTTACCACGTAAATTTCTTTTCCAAATTGAATCTTACCGAACAAATAAGTGACAGCATTACGAATCGGCTTTAACTTCAATAAACGAAATATTCCCGATGTTTTTAGCATCGCCAGCGAACCGGTCACCAAAGCCGAATCAAAACAGAGACGCGTTGAAACCAATGGTACACCAAGCGTTCGCGTAAGTGTATGCTGATCCGAAAAATTGAACCGATATGCCTTTCTATGCCCCAGTTCTGATCCAAAATCCGTTTTTTTTCCGTCCTTGAAGCTCGTTACTACAACCCTGCTTCCATCTTTTATAGATACGAAATCCGTGCTCAGATTATCGACTGTCCATTCGATAGCGGCTTTTCCATGCTTATCACCCAATCCCAGCATAATGAATATGTCTATCTTATCCGTCTGATCCATCAGATTTTTAGCTCGAAGAGCCAGCAGGTTTGTCAGCCCCGGAGCAAGTCCAACACTCAGTACTGCTGTTGCATGATTCGCAGCGGCTTCCTCATGAAATCCTTCCAATTGTGAAAGAAACGAACCGTTCGCAGAAACATCCACGTAATGTATTCCGCTTTTGAAACAAGTTCGAGCAAATGCAGGATCGGTCTGATCCAGACACATCACGACGAGCTTGACGTCTTTCAAAATATCCGGATCGACTGTCTCATTGATATTCAGCTGTAAAGGCCTTATCTTCCCGTTGGTTGTGCGACTGAATTGCTCAGCACGACTAAAGTTTCTTCCCGCCGCAAACACTTTACCCGGGTATAACTCCCCCAAATCTCTGCAAATCATTCTTCCCACATGACCGTATCCGCCTACTACCACGATATGATTCTTCATAGCGTTTCCCTCCCCGTTTATATAAATTGTTTTCCTGTTTTTCCTGGTCAGATATTAAGTCCGAGCACCACAAGCCCCAGCCCGGCCCCTAAAACCATGCCTGCGTTACGTGTTAAAACTTCCTTCAATCGATCCAACATGCTCTTCATAATAAATCTGTTAGCTAAGTCCCTATTCTACGGACTGTCGTCGTATCCGACAGTCCGTAGCCGAGCGGATCAGTTCAGGCATCGACGAGAATGGTTCCTTTGGCGATAGTGCTGTCAATATACACAACGGCAGCTTCGGCGTTATCCTCCAGAACAATTTCGGCATGCCCTGGGGTATCGAAATACCTGCGGGAGAAGAATCATCTTACTAAGTCTGCATCAATTCAGTTATAACAATGCCCACTTCCAACTGCTTCAGCCTGTCTGCTCCCGTAACTCCGTCATAATCCGTCATCCAGGCGACAGCAAAAATAACCTGGAACATCACAGCCGTCACGATTCCGACAATCGTAGATCGCCGCTTCAAATAATCCTACAATACGCGAACCATTTCTATATCACTCCTTTATCCGGATTGCCACCCAGGCGTCAATGAGATAAGAACCAAAGTAAGAAGCGGATTGTTCAAACCCCGCCTCTTTCAGCAGTTCCAGAACCTGCGCCGCGGGAACCGGATCGTACACGGAGCCAAAAGAGGCCATAAATCTGTCGGTCTCCTCCGGGGATACGCCGTTATCTTGCATATGCCTCACCCAGGTCCGCATTTGCAGGTCAAAAGCGGACGTACCCGGCTCCCCGTTGATTGAGGAGAGGAACAGCGGTGCTCCTGGCTTCAGTCGTTCTGCAATCTGATGCAGTATATTCCGCTTGGCAGGCAACCCCTGTATGAAATGCAACACAAGCATGCAAGTCGCCGCATCATAAAGTCGGTCGGACGGAAGGCATTCGACCGACCCTTGAATCAACGTCACCCGATCCTTCATGCCAGCTTTCTCCGCCCGTAGCTCGGCAATCTCCAGCATACGCGCAGAAGGATCAACCCCCGTAAATCTCCTCTCGCCATGTGCTGCGCCGAGCGCTACGCACTCCTGACCACCACCTGCGCCGACGATCAGAATATCCGCTGCTGCACTCTTGCTCTCTCTGTGTATGTTCAGCAATCGATTTGTTAACTCATAAAGGTACTCATAGCCTGGGATTTTCAGCGGAATCGTTTTTTCATATTGGTACACGTCCGGATGCTCCCAATTGCGGGGCCCATGTTCGTTTATGTCTGTCATCTTATCGTCTCCTCCTTGTGACGAACAGTCTGTCCGTCAATATGTTGTTTTAATTGCACGAGCTCGGATGCGGCATATTTCGGTCCGCAAGCACTGTCCACCGTCTCCAATTCGAATTCGATACGAGCAGGCGTCCCAGCAAGCAGAACGATGCGGGAACCGAGCGTCGTCGCTTCTTCGCAATCGTGCGTGGCTAGCAAAACAGTCGGTCTATCTCTGCGCCACAAGTTCAACAGCAGATCGTGCATACTCCTTCTTGCAGCGGCGTCCAGACTCTGAAACGGTTCATCCATCAGCAAAAGCGTCGGCCGAAAAGCAAACGCCCTGACCAGTGCGACTCGCTGCCTCATGCCGCCGCTTAGCTGCCCCGGATAGAAGTGAAGCGCATCGCCCAGTCCCGCCTCCTCCAGCATGGATTGCGCGTCACGGGTCGTATCCGCTGTTGCGATCAGTTCGGTTGTCCAGAGCACATTTTCTAAAGCGGTCTTGTGAGGCAGTAGACGTGGTTCCTGAAACACCATGCCGATGCGCTCTGATTCGTTGCGGTCGATGCGCCCGACTATCGGCTGCTCCAGCCCTGCGACCAAGCGCAAAAGCGTTGTCTTACCGGTGCCGGAAGCCCCCATGATACACGTGATTCGGCCTGCTTTCAGTTCTAACGAGAAGTTTTCAAATATGCGCCGACCACTGTTATACATCATGCTGATTCGTTCGAAGCGCATGTGGTTTCCCCCTCCTTCCCGATGCAGATGCACGCACCAGTCCTTCCAACCCCATCCCGAGCAACGCCACAAGCAGCGTCCAACCCATGACTTCCTCCGTCTTCAAATAGACTCTGGCCGTGTTCATGGCCGCGCCAATCCCGGTCTGGCTGCTGATCAACTCGGACATGACGACTGTCTTCCAGCCCGTGCCGATATTGATAGCGAACGCAGCGGACCAGAAAGGCAGCAGCGCGGGCCAGATAATATCTCTGACCTGTCTTGCACGCCCAATATGGAATACCGTTGCCATCTCCAACAGATCCCGCGGCACCCGTCGGATACCCTGTACCGAATTAAAAAAGAAGACCGGGAAGAGCGCAATGGATACGACGAACACTTGCGTGCCGCCGTTTGTCCCCAGCCACAGGATAGCCAGCAGCATCCAGGAGACAGGCGGCACTGCTTGTAGTAAGGACACAGCCGGTTGAATCAGCTTGTATACATACTGCTGCGATCCCGCCCACACTCCCAGACCGGCACCCAGCAAAAAAGCAACAGCAAACCCCGCAGCAAAACGAAGAAAGGTAAGCGCGAGCGGCGCCCACAGTTGCCCTGCTACAGCAAGATTGAACAGCGCACATAGCGATTCAAACGGGCCTGGGACTAGAACGAGCGGATAGACGGCGGCGATCCCTATCCAGAGAGTGATCAACATCAGATACGAATAGCAACCCGGCCATTTTTTATAAATGGTAGTAAAAATCTTCATCTGGCAGCTTGCCTCCAATCGAATCCGGGTTCATCTTGAGCAGAATATTAAAGTACCGCTCCACTTCGGACCGGGCTTCTGTCGCGTCCTTACCATTCAAGGTGATCTTCGGCAGCGCCAACCGCAGTGCCTCCTCGGACAGGCCGAGCTTCTCAGCAGCCGGCTTCAATACCTCATCCGAACCATCCTTGGTACGAGCCAACGCTTCTCGGTACAATTTACGGAATTGCGCAACTTCTTTCTTGTGACTCTTTGCCCAGCCACTGTGAACGAAAATGCCCGACTGGGGCAGATCCTCGCTGAAAATGCCTCGCCAAACCTGCTGATAGTCGACCACTTCATGCAGCGTTTCTCCCAGCTTTGCGCGCAATCCGCCAATGACTGGCTCAGGCAGGACGGCATGGCGGATCTTGCCTGCCGCCAACTGCTGCATAATGTCTGGCACTGTCCCGGCAACTAGCTTCACGCGCTGCTCCAATCCCTCCTGTCTCAGCAGGAATCTTGTCAATATTTCGGCTGGCCCTCCCTGTCCAGGAACATACACCGTCTCGTCCTGTAAATCGGCCAGCTTGCGGACTTTTGAATCGACCGAGACTAGGTACATCGAGCCCCATGTATCGACCTCCAGCAGCTGAAGCGGCAGACCCTTGGCGTGCATATTGGCACCGACGCTCAGGGAGGCGACTACAAACGGTGCATCGCCCTGCTGAACGTGGGAGAGCAACTGCTCGAACGTATCCCACATTTCTATCTTGATCTTCACTTGCGCATTAGACTGCTGTGAGACGAACATGGCCGGTATGATCGCAGGTACGCGCGGACTTAGCAGCACGACGCTCCCCTGCTCCGCCGCACCTCCAATTGCGGCTTTCTCTCCTGACCGGGCTATGCTGCTATTGGAGCAACCCGCGACCATCATGCACACCGCCAAACCTATGATCCATCCAATCCGAGCACGTTGATAGAAATCCAATAAACCTATCATCATCTTTCCAACTCCATATTTATTATTTATAATGATAATCACTATTATCAATTATAAAAAAAACCAGCATGGGCGCCATCCCTTAAATCTGGGATTTGTTGATACAGCCCGTGATACTGAAGACGCGAGGAGGCTGAATATGCATACAAAAATGGAAACCGTCAGAACTACACTGTTGAAGCTTTCCAAGGGAAAAGGTTGTTCATATACATACAGAAGGACACTTGTAAAGCTGCTTCGTCAGGCTGTCCCATTCGATGCCGCATGCTGCACTACCGTCGATCCCGAATCGTTACTTTCCACGGGTGCTCTGACTGATGAGGAAGTTGAAAGCATCCACGATAGCCTGTTTGAATACGATTACTTTAGGGAAGATTACATTCCTTATCACCAATTGGTGAAGGCAGTCGATCCGACCGCAACATTAAGCGGAGCGACAGAAGGCCAGCTGACGAGAAGCGCACGTTACAGGAATGTGCTCTCCCCTGCTGGTTTTAGCGATGAATTGAGGGCTGCACTGATGTACAAAGGGGTATGCTGGGGATATTTGACGTTGTTCCGCCGCTTCGGACGCCCGTTATTCACTGAAGAAGAGCGTGTTTTCATCGCTTCTCTCGTGCCAGTCATTGCTTTACGTTTACGCAGATCCAGCTTCGCAATTCCTGCTGAAATCGAAGCGGAATCAGAGGTGGAGCTCGGTATTCTGGTGCTAGACGAAAGACTCGGCACCCTATCAGCCAACGAGGTCGCAGACCGCTGGCTATCCCGGCTGCGCAAATGGGAACGCATCGGCGGAGCCGTACTCCCAAGACCTGTAAGGACAGCCTGCTTCCGAGCATTGTCGGTGTCTACGACGACGTCACCAGCGAAATCTTGCGTCCATCTTCCCGGATATCCCTATTTGACGATTCGCGCGAGCAAATTACACGGATTAGAACACGCTCCGCGGCTTGCCGTATCATTTGAGACGGCCGGGCCGGCAGATACGCTGCGCCTCCTAGCTGAAGCCTGCGAGCTCAGCGAACGCGAAAAACAGATACTTGATGCACTCATCAAGGGCATGTCCACCAAGGAGCTCGCGCTTTCGCTTCATATTTCCGCCTATACTGTGCAGGATCATATTAAATCCATTTTTGTCAAAACGGGAGTAACAAGCCGCAGGGAGCTCGTCTGGCGATTGTTTTCACGCTTCGGTGTTGTATAACGGACAAAAAAATGCGCCTTTTATAAATACCATCTATATTCAAACATAATCGATATCATAATTTGTCACTTTGTTCACTTGTGCAACAGACGGAATGCATATTTTGTTATCAGTCACTTTAACTGACGGTGAATTCGGAACCATCGAAACAGTGGCTTTTTGTTTTCGTCACCACCACTGTTTTGTGATCTGGATTCGCCTAATGTCATGGTGATATAAAGAAAATGGACTCACAAAAGCAGGTCATTGTATAAATAGCACCCGGAATTTTTTCCTGCTGCAACTCCGAATGCCGTTCTCCAAATAACGAAGGTGCTCTATATGGTGTTTGATTATTCGTCGGTGTTGCAAAGGAACCCATCCATGTAAGGCCTCGATATGAAGAGTCACAGCTCCACGCCTGCTCAAATAATCTGTTGCTCAATTCTAGACATAGCAAAGAGCCTCCTTTAGCGTGGGAGACTCTTCGATTCTAGCTGCATATCAAGATTCAAAAATGCTCCATTCAGCAAATCACTTACAATGATTTGAAGAAGATTGCACCAACTAGGAGGGTCTGGAGATTTTTATCACTTTCAGTTCGCCTAAGCAAACGTCTCGCCGGAAATCAAAGGTCGTTTCATCGTTACACAGCAAAAACATAAACGGTTTGCTGGCAAGCAAAAAACAGATGTTTCCCATGTAAGGTGGAGGCGTAAAGCGGGCAGCCTTAAAACTGTGTCGAAAGACTGTCTATATAAATGTTTTAGTAAGTCTTCTTGATTCTCTGAGTATGTATTTTCTTCTGCCATTACTTTTGTAATTATATTTAATTTTTACAACAATTATATTATATTTATTTTAATATCTGAAATATAATCGTTGCAGTGAATATAAGAGATGAGAGGGGCATATATGATTGGAATCCACGCATTATTATTAAACACACTTATTATTATTGCCTCTATTCTTTTATATCAAGTAAGTTGGTCTGATAAGAGGGAGACGGAAGTACACAATACATTATTCATTTCGTTACTGGCTGCAATAGCTGTTGTTTTATGTATGACGTTTCCTTTTCATTTTTTTGAAGGATATATTTATGATTTGCGATTTATTCCAATCTTTTTAAGTCTTTTTTACGGTGGATATAGAAGCTTGTTTTTTGTTAGTATCGTCTATATTGGTTATCGGTATTATTTAGGAGGGGACGGGTTTTACGCTTCGGTCACTGTATATTTTATATTCATTCCTCTATTAATTTTCTTGAAAGCGTTTTATGTGGCATATTTCAGAAGAGGAAAAATTATTTTTGGGGTTCTCTTGTCTTTCAGCTATTCTGTTACTTTTTCTGCATTTGCAATATGGGATCAAATACATAAAGCCAATACAGTTACAAATGCTCTTCTTGAATTTTTTTTCATCTACATTATTATCAACATGCTGACAATGTGGATATCCATTTATTTAATAGAAGAAATGATTAAAAATAAAAGAATAAGACAAGAAATTCAACGAGCGGAAAAAATGTATATCGTCGGTGAACTTGCGGCTGCTATGGCGCATGAGATCCGCAATCCTATTACGGTTATACAAGGGTTCACCCAGCTATTTATCAAAAATCAGATTCCCGAAAATAAAAGAGAAGAGTATTTGCAGCTCGTGGCTGAAGAGTTAAGCAGAGTAGAATCGATTATTACGGAATATTTGTCGCTTGCTAAACCAGAAGAAGAGGCAAAGACACAAATCGAAATGGGAGAACTTGTTCGTGAAGTCATTATGATTATTGAACCTTTTGGGTTATTGAAAAACGTAGAAATACAGAGTGCAGTCCCATCCCCTCTCTATTTGTCTGCTGATCCGGTCAAAATAAAGCAATGTCTAATTAATATCATGAAAAATGGGATTGAAGCGATAGAGGGGAATGGGGTATTACGGATTCATGTGGAGAGAAAAAACAACGATCTTGTAATTGAAATTCGTGATACAGGGATAGGGATGACCCCCGAAGAAACCAGTCAACTGGGCATGCCATTTTATTCAACAAAAAAGAAAGGGACTGGGCTGGGTACCATGATCTCTTATCGAATTGTCGAGGGATTAAACGGAAGAATAAGCGTAACAAGTGAAAAAGGAAAAGGGACGTGTTTTTCTATTATCCTTCCCGCAAGTAATAAAGACGAGCTACTATGCTAGGTAGCTCGTCTTTATTTTTACGATGAACGAATGTCGAAATATCAAGTACGATTTAATTTGGTGATATTTTCTAATTAATTTACTTTACGGTACGAGGCGGATGGTGGCAGAGGCCCCCCTACCTACAGAACCGTTCTGACGAGAGATTGTACCTGGTCCGAGCTACACGCCGAGCTCAGCTGCAATCTCATACTTCATCACATCTAGGGATGCGTGTGCTTATGGGGCTACCAGGTTGTTTGTTTAGTATGTGTAGACAAGCCCATTTCCCCTTTAAATGTAAACACATTAATAAGAAAGATCATACTATGGCATAGTCAAATAACTATATAATTAATGGAGGAGAGTACATGGAACGACAATTTGGGCATCACTTTGGATTTGGGCATGGATTCGGATTTGGCGGTCCCTTTGGATTTGGGCACGGATTTGGAAGACCTCCTTTTTTCAGTCCTTTCTTTTTCAGTCCGTTTTTCTTCAGCCCCTTTTTCAGTCCGTTTTTCCCTTTTCGAGAAGATTCGCCAGGTGGCATGTACCCAACGCAGCAAATGGCGCCTTACACTAATGCATCTTCACAGATGTACCCATATCAACAAATGACAGCTTATCCACAAACGCCTCAACTTCCAGAATACTCTCAGCAATACGGAGCATCTTAACAAAAAAACCTACCTCCCAATAAAAATGGGGGTAGGGATTTCTTATTTTGTCTAATAAATGCACCGTTATGTCAAATATGTCAAGGACATCGAAAGCGAATAGATGTTCTTCCGACACTTAGTAAACAGCCTGTAAATGTGTTAAACAGCGTTCTTACCACAACAATATTATTGATTAAAGAGGGTGCATTTCTTCTACCGCTTTTGCCAAAATCTATCTCGCTTTTCTGAATTTAAAAACAGAGAACACTACTAAAAAAGCTACTACACTTATACAGCCAATCACACTCACTCGATTTTCCTCACTGAATACAAAGGACAAACAAATAATACTGAGTGAAATAACCGTAAATATTGTTACATACGGGAATCCCCATACTTTAAAACCAGGAACTTTTGGATACGTATTTCGAAGCTTTAACTGTGCCAGGCAAATACTAATCCATACTAGCGATACAACAAAACCAGGAACCGCCATTAATAAACCAAATACTTTCTCCTGTGCCACATAGGCGATCATCGAGCCACCGATTAATATAACGGCGCTAAATAGTAAACTATACAGCGGCACACCTTTTTTAGATACATAAGCAAAAGCCTTCGGTGCTTCTCCCCCTGCTGCTAAAGAATGCAGCATTCGTGTACAACCGTATATCCCCGAGTTAGCTGCGGATAAGACGGCGGTAATTAAAATAAAATTCATAAAATGAGCGGAACCCTGCATACCTGCAGTTGACAATACTTGAACAAACGGGCTTGTCTGATCACTAAGCTTATCCCATGGAATCAATCCGCAGATTATCATAATAGGAAGGGTATAAAAAAGTACAATTCGTAACACTAGCCCCTTGATAACAGAAGGCAAAACACGTTCTGCATCTTCTGTTTCCGTTATCGTTAGCCCAATGAGTTCAGAACCACCATACGAAAACATAACAATAAGCAGGGCTGAAAATATTCCCATCCATCCATTCGGAAAGAAGCCACCGTTTGCTACATAATTCCCCATATAATGCGACTCAGCACTCGGGATAACCCCGAATAAAATCGATATTCCTAATATTATAAAAACAATAATCATAGCAATCTTAATTCCGGAAAGCCAAAACTCAAATTCTCCATACTTCTTTACATTCATTGTATTGATTACAATGATCAAAGCTGCACAGCTTAAGCTTAGCACCCAAAGCGGAATGAACGGAAACCAGTATTGCAAGAAACTCCCTGCCACAATGACCTCAATAATACAGACAGCCAGCCACATGAAGCAGTACAACCAGCCAATCACAAACGATACCCGCTTGCCGAATGCTTGATAAATAAAGTCCTTCATGTTCATGTTCGGATATACCATTGTCATTTCTGCAATGGCTCCCATCACAACGAGAAGTAATAGTCCTGCAAATATATAGGAAACGACCACGCCTGGTCCCGCTAACGAAACTGTCTCAGCGCTCCCCTTAAAAATACCAGTCCCTATTGCTCCTCCCATTGCCATTAAACGTATATGCCGTGGCAACAATTTCTTCTGCAGTGTTTCATGATTTGATTCCATTATTCGCTCCTTTGTTTTGAAATAATATATGTAAGTAAGTTAGAGGGCAAGTTCTTTTTAAAATAAAAAGATCGCCCCTATCACATTCACGATAGGGGCGATCTTTACCGCGGTACCACCCTAATTACAGACAAACATCGTCTACTTCTTTGTTTTGATAACGATCATATGACCGTCTTTCCCTTCATAAAAGAATGTTCCTTTACTACGAAAAAGATGCTCCGGGATCGAAATTCATGTTTACCTGTGTACTGATTTTCACCATCCATCAGCTCTCTAAAACAGGGAGATAAACACTACTAAAAACCCTTCCTAGCTTATTTATCTTGAGTTGTATATAAAACTAATTATTATATCCATAAACTATAAAGCGTATTATAGAACGTTTTTCGAGATCCTGTCAACACTTTAAAACTTATTCACATCGCCCTGTTTTTCAATTTATTTTTATCGACGACTTGTTTATCAAATCTTCTGGGCTAGCAGATTTTCTAATAGTTCTTTAAGATGAGGATGACGGTACCCTACCTGATATTCCAGACGATACATCTGACTCCAAAGGGAGTTATAAATATCTCGATATTCTTGAGGAATACATGAACCAAAGCAACTTTGAATATGAAGGAGGCGAAACTTCGCTTCATTACGCTCATCTATGCCATTTGGCAGTTCTCCTATATCAATGCGAATGATTTGTTCATTTGCTTCGTGAAGAAGTGTAAAGATCATCTCTGTTTTATTAGTAAATTCTCGACCCTCGTACAGTTGGTGAAACCTTTGCATCCTTACTCCCCCCTGTTTAATTGGTAGAAAAAACTACAAACTGGTGAATATGGCTATATATTTTTCTATTACACCTTTATTATCTCATATAATAAGTAAAATTTTACTTGTTAGTGAAAATATTCACATATTATTCTAAATTCCACTCTTACTTACGATAAAAATAATGTTTCCATTGTCTACAAATACAATATATGTATTTTGTGAATTTTTCATTAACTCCCTTTTTATTGAAGAAAAAAATGTATAATTAATACAAATAAAAAGCGAGTGTGAATAGATAATGATAAAAAGAACAGAGGAAAACGATACCATCTTTTTTGAGATACAAAAAGACATGGTTTTTACTACGGTACAATCTTATAGAGATTTATTTACACCAAAAAATATAAAACCTAATGCAAAGGTCTATATTGACATGAGCTGCGTTTTCTTTGTTGATACGACAGGAATTTCCTGCTTGACTGATTGGGTTTCTCAAATAAAAACTAAGCGAGCGACTGTTGCGTTTATAGGTGTATCAAACCATGTTGCAAAAATATTTAAGATATGTGAACTTGACTTTCTGATCGATTCCCAGTTTTGTCCGAACACTCACCAGCATACCTTATCTTTTATTTACAATAGAGTGCAGCTACACCACTAATCAAGCTAATTATCTCCACCCCCTTCCATAAGTGCGTAAATCTGTCTCGGTTGGGCAAAATATGTTCTGGGACTGCGCTAGCAAAACAGTGCTTCCCTTATCATAAAACGAGGGAGCGAGCTAAATGGCTGAAAACAACGATCGCAATCGGAACGAGACCAACACGAATAGCAACGACATTAGTGAGACTGTAGGAACCTTGGGCGGTGGTGTTGCGGGCGCTGCTGTGGGTTCCCTTTTCGGGCCGCTTGGCACCGTTGCAGGTGCCATCGCTGGCGGAGCCTTAGGTAACCAGGCGGGTGAGGGTGTTGATGGTACCGACAACGACGTGAAAAACGCGCATGATGCTGACACCAAAGACCAAACCGAATAGAATAAACAGCGCTAGTACCATCTACGAGTGAGGGAAAGCAGGTGCCATCCTGCACCCTCGCTTATTTATTGGGGCAAAAACTTCACTGAGGACCGCGCCGGGCTCTTCTTATTTCTTTAGGGAGTAATATCCGATCTTACTCATCGACTTGTAACCGATATTCCATCTTAAATAATCTCAATAAATAAGCCTCCCGGATGAGCGGGAGGCTAAAGATTATTGCACGTATTTGCCACTTAGTTGCTGCTCTGCCATCTGAACCAAGCGCTTGGTGATCTCGCCACCGACAGAACCGTTCTGGCGAGAAGTTGTATCCGGTCCGAGCTGCCCACCGAACTCAGAAGCTATTTCCTGCAACTATAATCTAATGTTTTTGCCTAACTACATATTTTTCACTTTCAGTCCCAACCAGCTCAATTTTGTAAGCTTTGAGTAATTCATCAACAGTAGGCATTATTTCTTCATCGCTCATCCCTGTTGCCTTTGCAATTTCTTCGCGACTTTTTGGAACTTCTTGTTCTTTTAGATACGTAATAACTTTTTCTTTCATGCTTATCCCTCCATTTCTTTATTTATTATGTACAATGAAAAAATATACATGTACAAAACAAAAGACCGCTCCTCTCAGAACGGCCCCTTCGCTTATAAGCTTCCCATATAGATTGTTTCTAGTCTTTAAAGCAAACAACAAGCTCATAACGCTTTGACGAACTATTCCTGCACACTTCTCCGATAGGCTGCGCTTCTACATAGATATCTTTTTCTTGTACCATAGCTGCATACTGCTTTTTTATCTCGGCCACTTTATTCATTAATTCTTGTTGAGTTATAACACCGACCTGCAAACGAGCTAATGGTCTAAAATTCATGTTCAGCAACCCCCTTTTCCTTACTAGCTTATTAAGACAAGTGGTTTTTTTGAACTGAACTTTATTTATAAAGCTGTCTCTTTCAACAAATTTCTTTTGCTTGTCTTCTCCCACCCTGCATCATTAGGAAAAGCATTATCATATTTTACATTTGCATTTATCGAAATACTGTAGCTCTTGTTCAATCGGGCAGGTTATTTCAAGAAAAACAAGGGTATCTAAATTAAATGTTTTGGATGAATTTAAGCAAAAAATAATGAACTTTAAACCATAGTTTTTTAACTAAACGGGGCATTAGTTGAAAAGAATAGAGAAACCTTCTCGTTCCACTTCTTCCGTACCCAGCGTATCTTTTCTCTTTCTCGATCGGCTATTACGTTAAAATGTTGATTTTATGTAGGAATCGTATCGTTTACATGAAGAATCCGGTCAACCCATTTACCTATTCTGCTCACCGTATTAAAATGTAATCACATGTTATCCTACCACTTTCCACTGGCATCCTTTACGGATGTCTTTTTCTTTTTTAGGAGTTTATTGAACTGTTGATTTCTGTTAGCAAAATAATCTATGATATGGCTCACCGAACAATACATAAACACACAGTTAGTTTTGAACATAAGATTTACATCATAATTTAAAACACCCTTTATCATAAGGGTGTTCTTCTAATATCTATCCCATTAAGTTACGGTGATTTTCTCCAAATAAAATATATCCACTAAATGCTTTATGGTAATTAACTTAGGCATTTCTGTTAAATTAACTTTCACAAAAATTCACATAATATTTATGATAGGATATTTATACAATTCTTCTACTTAGCAGGACACCACATTGTTTAGTAGGAAATATCTTCAAAACCCCCTCTTTTATCATCGTTTCCCAAAAAACAAAATTTCTATATGAAAAACTAGTAGTTTTCCGAGTATATCAATAATATATTAAAATTACTTAGGAGGGATTTAATATGTCAGTACAAATACAAGAAACAATACTAACATTAAAAAATTTTTTACACGAAGTTGATGCCCTCTCATATAAAGTAGAGCAAAGTAAAGAATATCATGAGATCGCTAAAGATTCCAAAATGGGAATACTATTCTTCTATGCTTACTTAAAATGCAGAAGAAGTTTTATTGCTGTGGATGAACTCGTGCAAAGTGAAGTTACAAGTAATTTCAAGCATGCATATATCGAGGCATTTCCTTTTTTACGGATAATGGCAGAATGTTATATTCACTTTTGCTATTTTACTGATGAGAAAACTGATAAACAGACTATATTAAAAGAATACGATGAAATTAAGAATAAGCAGTTAAATAAAATACTAAGAATTTCCAAAATAAATTACAGCAACAATGAAAAAGTCAGAAAACAAGAAGTCACCTATATTCGTCGTTTAAAGAATACAAAATTTAAAAAGCCATTTTTCTTTAACCAAATAAATGAATTAGCCAAAAAAACCAATAATACAAGATTGTATGAAATCATATTTACTAAATATAACCCCTATATTCACTTCAACCCTATCAATTTTACTGTCTATGGCTCTTTTAAAGATGGAAAGTTTATCTTTAATCATTTAGATGATTCTTCAAGAAGGCTAGAGGGTGAACTTTTATTTTATTGTATAGATATTATGATGAGACTGATAAGTCGTACTTGTATTTTCATTAAAATTCCTGTATTTGAAGAGTTAATAACTACCTTTGAATCCTGGAATAACATGAGAGGCAAATTTCAAACAATACTTTTTCAACAGGTCAATGAACAATAACATAACCAATTATCCCCTGAATAAATAATATTCAACGTATGTTAATCAATATCTAATAAGTGATATTAACGTATATGGAACTACCGACAAAACTCTCTTAATAGTATGGTGATATGGCGGTAGGACCGCTACCGTCTTTTCCCTTCGTTATCGCTTCTAAATTCACTCCATAGTCTGTCTATAGAAGTGCTATCAGGTTTCTATGGATATAAAATTACCCAAAAGGTACAAACCACCCCCCTCATCTTAAAATCCATCATCCAGAAACCCAGTATTTATGCGGTATCCTTATCCTCATTCTCTCGATAAAAGTCTGATTTCATCTGGTGGCTCATATAACGTGTTGCAGCATCCGCTTCCTATCTTGAATTAAAAAAGCCACTACATGAGCGACTTATTTTTTCTCCTTCTCCATATGGAATGTTACTTCATACTCATACTCTGATGCTAAACTCCAAATCGCTGAGCCTGCCACGCTTGTGATAACACTAATGATAATACTGATAATGATTGCTTTTATACTCATGAATAAATCCATCGTTTTTAGGAAAAGCATCTTGGATGAATCATTAAAGAGTTTTGACTTATATCCCTGCTTATAACAGAAATTTTTCTTTATGTACATCTTCATACAACCAAAATGTGTGATTATAGCTTGCCAGTATGGAGAATATCACACCACATCGTTTCCACCATTCGTTTTGTAAGAATCTTGCCAATGCAGGAGTTTCGCTTGAAGTGATATGCAAACTAGCGCGGCACGAATCCATTGAAACAACTAAGATATATGTTGACCCTTCACACGCTGAGATGGTGCAAGCGTTACGGAATATGTAATGAAGAAAAAAAGCCTTGTTGTTTAAATACAGTAGGGCTTCCTATAGATAGAACTTCTCTTTTATTGAACTATTGAATCCCGTTAGTTAAATAAATTTGTTGTCTGTTTTTATTGAGTGTCTTCGTCGCTTTTGTACTCCAAAATATCACCTGGCTGACAATCCAAAGTCTTACATATCGCTTCTAATGTTGAAAAACGAACCGCTTTTGCTTTCCCATTTTTCAGAATGGAAAGATTGGCCATAGTAATTCCAACCCTCTCCGAAAGTTCTGTTACGCTCATTTTCCTTTTTGCCAACATCACATCAACATTGATGATAATCGCCATGATATTCACCTCAGATCGTTAAATCATTTTCTGATTTCATATTAATAGCTTCTTGTAAAAGTCTTTGGAGAACAGCAGCAAAAACGGCGATCACCATAGAGGCGAAAATAATGACCAATCCGATTGGTATGATACCTGGAGGGTCAACTCTTTCCGCCATGAGATAGTAGAGTGGCATACCTAGCAGGTACAAGGTACTGATCGTGATGGCACAGTATTTTATATTCTTTAAAGCCTTTACCGATAATTCCGAGAACGCTTGGTTCTTATCAATATAGCTTAAAAGTTTAAAAGCTTGATACAGAGCAAAGTAAAAAGGTATCGCTGCCGCGTACATATCGATTAAAACGAGAGATTTCATATAAGCAATATCTGGATACAATTCTCCAGCAAAATTCCCGATCTTAGGCACCAAAAATATGCACAATGCAAGAACTGGGATTCCTATAAAAATAACAGCTAGCTTTAAAAACAATGTCTTAACTTGTTTCATAAAAAGCACCTCACTAATTTAATTACAAAATGACTTTAACACACAATTTATCGTTTCACAATAAATTCATATCGTTTTTTATTATATTATTATTGTTAATCGAATATCCTTTTTATTTTAAGCAAAAAATAAAAAGCATTTCTCATTACAAAGAAATGCTCTTACTTTAAAATGTTAAATTTACAACTTGTTCAACAAAACTGCCCGTTAGTTGAACAAAATCCATGTTTTATTTATTTCCTTTTTGCTTTTCTAGCAGTTCAGTAATTTGCTCGTTCTTCTCTTTAGAATCCTTTTGTAACAATTGGATAAATTTCATTATATTCCAAAGAAGAAGTGTTACAACAAAGAGTTCAACTTCTATAATCCCCATTGCTAACATTCTCCCTCCAATAAAATTAATCTTTCATTCACCCTATACATTTGAAATTATTAGACCGCTAAAAACCATCAGGAAATTAAAAGTTATATGCCATATTAAAGCCGGGATAATGCTCTTAGACTGAACTGTTACACCGCCATAAAAAAATCCACCGATAGAAAAAGTAATACACATAGCCCAAGAGAATCCAAGTGAATAGTGTTGTAAACCAAATCCTAAACTTGTTATTATAACTGCCCACTTGTCTCCCAACTGTTCTGAAAAACGACTTAGTAATACACCTCTCCATATAAATTCTTCAAATACTGCATTCGTAATGGAAAATATAATTGCTACTAACCAAATATCTTGAATAAATCCCCATCCATTTCGAATCATAAATGGTGTAAATGTGACAATATTTATTGCTAACGCTATAAGTAGAAAATATTTTATTTTTACTTGATGAAAACCCGACCATGTGAGAGGAAAATGAATCATTTCGTTCCATTTTGGCTTATTCCAATAATGTAAGAGTGGGGATTTATATAAAAGAGATAGTCCTAAAAACGGCAAAAGAATCAAAAGCAATGCCAATCTATTTAAGAATATATGTAATTCTCTAGAGTGGGCATTAAGAAACCAATGAGAGCTAGCATATAAATATAAAAAGAATCCGATACCAAAAAATATACTAGTGAGAATAAATAATCTAACACTTTTACCTTGCGTTAAAAAGAGTATGGCTGAAAAGATTCCCCATATACTTAGGAGTACATAATTACTAGTTTGAACTAAAGCAACAAGAGATACAAACAATAATAAAAGAACAGTATTTCTAAGCTGCCCCTTATCTATGACTATCCCTCCCTGTCTTAAATAAACGGTCTTAGAACCGTAAAATCATTTTTAAATCAAATTCATGTTCTATTTAATTACTTCATTTTTCTTTTTAATAATAAATAGATATCTATCAATGTTCCTGCTATTAGTCCTAAAAAAATGTCCCTGCTTAAAGGTGCTTCACTTAACCCATAACAAAAAATTGAAAATATCCCTGCTATAATTGCTAAGATAATAGTATACATTTCAATTAGACCCTTCTCTTTTAATAATAAAGCTTATATGCTTCCATTCTTTTTAAACGAGCTTCAAATTGAGCTTTAGGGATAAGGTATCCTTTCCCGTTGTTAATAGCTGGTGGAATAAAATCAATTTGTTTATTGCGAATCCACTTATATACGGCTGGTTTTGACACACGTAAAAGCTCTGCTGTTTCTTCAACGGTTAACATGTCTTTATCTGTATTTTTTTCTTCAAGTGTAAGCTGGTCATTGCTTGCAGGAGTAACACAAACGGAGCCAGTACTACTGATATCAATTTCCTTTTCTTCTTCTGTTGAAGGGATGCAAAAGGCGATTTCCACATTAGAACGTTTTTGTAAAAAGTCTAACTAGGCGAATGGGTGACAGCTCCTTTTTTATTGAACTATAGATGCTCGTTACTTCTTAAAAATCATTAGTTGCCCTTTTCCCACAGAAACAATCAAAGAGTCATGGGCGTCTGAATTTCTAATAACGTTAATAAATTCAGTAACTTCTTCCCTATGAGAATTTACGTTATCGACGACTAGTAGAGACTTATCTTTGAGAATTCGATTCAAGTCTCCCCACCAATTAATATATTGCTTTCGATCAGAATCTAAAAAAATAAAATCAAATGCCCCATCCGCCTGCTCCTTAATAAATTCCACTGCATCTCCCTTATGCAAAGTAATCGTACTCTCTAATCCAGCTTTTCTAAAGTTATCTACTGCCATTGTTGCCTTATTATCATCAAATTCTATCGTGGTTACATGCCCTTTGGCATCTAAGAAATTTTGAGCTAACCATATTGTTGAGTATCCGTTAGAAGTACCTACTTCTAAAATATTTGTAGCTTTACTACTCTTAATTAAAATAGAAAGGAACTCCCCTGTATCTTTTGTTATATTTTTCATTCTTAATGCACTGTCGTTAGTATTTGCGTCGTTATGTATTCCGAAAGATTCCAGCTCATTCAACAATATCTCGATATTTTTTTGCATCGCTTTTCCCCCGACATTAAATTTCGATTTTTACTATTTAAACTAACTTTTTAATTCAATTTTACATCACCTCCTTCAAACATGAAATATTTTTCCAAAAGAAAAAGAGCAGCCTATTCGCTACTCTTTACTGGTTTGTTAGCATATTTAATTCTACATATAGCTATTCTTCATCGTTCCACTCAATTGGTATCTTCACGTAATTTCCAGTAAATGCATCAACATAATCGATTGCATTTTCAAAATGTTCCCACCTGTACGTCAGGATTGGAGCGGGGCCATCCTGACCAAAGTAGGATGGCCATAAGTACTCCAGCTTTAGCTTTTTGTTTTGCAGGAAGGATTCAGTCGCTTTTTCTTTTGACACGATTCCCTCTGGCACAGGAAGAGAGAGCTTTTCTTTATATGGAACAATCGAAAAACTGATCACCTTTCCGGTTACTGCGTCAACGGTCACAATGTATGAACGGTCCATGATCGGGATACCCTCATGGCGTTCCTGGAACAAGAAATGATGATTTTTCCGTTCGTTTCTTAAAAATGTATCGTTTTTTTCCTTGTCCGCCCAGGCTGGAGGCTGTTCCTCTTCAAATATCATATAGTGGACCTCCAGTTCCTTAGCTGTAGGACTGGAATATTTTTCAATGAATGCAAGTGCTGTTGGGAAAGCCTCTTCCTTGCTGACTGTTGCTGGGCGATTGTTTTCTTCATTTATATCTAGGCTTGCATTCGTAATTAAACCACTTGCTTTTTCAACGCTTACATTAATACTACTGTCTTTTTGGTTGCTCCCATAATAGTGGGTGTATGGATCTTGTTCTCTACTAGTAGAAGAGGGCATATCGCTTTTTTGTATCCGCATCTGGCTAAAGTCCAAGTCGAACACTTTACTTAATATTTCTGCTGTTTCTTTTTCTGAATGAGTGATTAACTTATTCCCTTGCGGATGGATGTGCACAATTTTCCACGGAGCCAAAAAGGGAGAGGCTTGTTTAAGTTCTTCTCCTGTCATACTGTTAATTGGCTTGCCGGTTTGAGCATCGAAAGTTCCATATACATTCAGCAAATCATAGCGCAGTACCGGTTTTGTTTTTTGTGTGCCTTTCTGAGGGTAGCCATATGTTTCCGGCTGTTCCTCCTCGTACTGGAGCGCAAGATTATCTGCCGTAATGAGCTGCTTTTTCATATCCTCAGCCGATCGAATATGATCAGTGGTTGGAACCGATATATTTTTTAGATTGGGTGGATTGTAATCAAACCGTACAACATGTCCTGCACCATCTACTTCCATACAAGGGAATTCACGACTCGAAACAGGAATGTTATTGAGAACAAGCGGGAATTGAACTCGACGTTCTGCCCATGTAGTTGGTTTTTGGTCTTTGTCATACGATGTAGATGATCCGCTCCCCGTTGAGGTAGGTTCACCAAATTGTTTTCGCCCTTCAGCACCCAGCCAGCTGATAAGGAACTGCTCGGCTTTCTCTTTCGCTAATGCGGTAGACGGTTTTTTCTCAGAGGCCCATTCTTTTATTTTTAGATCAAACGAACGGAGCTCTCCTGTTTTCATATCGAATGTCAGGTATGCGCTAGGGCCAATCATTCCATCATTCGAATCGTCTGCAAGCGAGACGGAAAAAATTTTGCTAGTCTCATTTGGACTACTCATCTGAATATGCAGTTGTTTAAAGGCGGGTTGCAGCGCGAAAAGCTTGCCCATCGTTTTTTGAATCGCTGGCGGGATCGGAGCTATTTCCGAAGTAACGGCTACTTGTTCGACAGCAGTCGGTGTGTTCCCTTGCTCTGCGGCCAGAACCGTTCCTGTCGGAAGCAGTGTGGCTGTCAGCAGAAGTGCGGTGAATGATCGTTTCATTGTATCTCCCCTTTACTATGTAAAAATTACAATATATTACCATGATACCGATAAATCAAATGATTTCAACAATATTTTCCAATATAAAAAAGACAGCTTTATGTAGCCGCCTTTGATTTGTATTGTCCATATGCAGATGGCTACTACTTAAAAAGAGACAGCTCCTTTCTGCTGTCTCCCTCACGTCTTTATTCTTGTGTGATCCATGCCCACGCTTCATTCTGCTGTTCTGGATCAAAGTACTTTATATCGGCTTTAATGAAGTGATCTTCTAGTTCAATAATAGGCTTCATCCACTTACGATCACTTACTACAGCAATTTTGTCGTAATACCGATAGAACTCCTTATTAAATTCGATCTTTCCTAAAATAGAATCCCAGGAAAACCCTGTATATTCCCCGACAATAACCAGCATTCGAATCTTCCCGTAACGATCGACTGCTTCCTGGAAAGCTTGCTCAATATCCTTGTAGTCCTTTCTTGTTATCTTTTCACTAACTTCAATCGCTACAACAGCATCGTTACGACTTTCCATCACTTTTATCATAGAAGTCACCTTCCCTTCCCTATTTCTATTCGATATAGAGGTAGACTATCCTTGCGCTATATAACGAAATTCATGACAAAACTTAAAAAGCGATCAGGAACCCTTTATACATTTTTCTGATTGGCAAGTGCAGAGCGTTCGTGACGCTCTGTAGCGTGTCATACTGAGCACCTAGCATGGAGTTATAGAAGAGATTATTTCCCCATAATTCCTTTGCTCCTCGCATACTATATCTGTATATAAATCCCCCTATATACAGATAGGAGTGTATATGAATAAAAATAATAAAAGTAACAACAATGAGAAAAGCACGGAAAACAAAGGTGAGATCTTACAGCTAATCGGACAATTTCTATCTGCAGTAGGTGACTCTATTCAATTAATTGGACAATCCATTTCCCTAAAAGAAAATAGTATACAACAAGCTCAACAAGAAAAAGATCAGCAACAAACGCAAGATCAACTTGATAAAATGCAGAAACAACTTAATCAGCTACAAGAAGAACTAAAGCAATTAAAAAGAAGACCAAACAAAAGCTGAAAAGCATTGGTGCTGTCACCAAGTTTTCCATTCTGACATAATCGTTCAAATTGAAGTAACATTTTGGAATCAACTTTCGTATAAACAAGAAACACGTATACCAGGAGGATCGTCATGCCCCGCTTATTGCAGTTCATCTGGTTCCAGCTTGCTGCTCTTTATTCCCGATTCCAGACGCTTATTCTGACCATTTTCGTCCTTGGCATGCTTGACTTTATGGTGTATTCGGATGCTCTTATGGCTTCCCTTGCACTCCCAGAATTAACGCCCCTTGTCATCATTGGCCTGCTAATCTTTGGTGTGTTCAAATATGTTTTCTATCGGAAGCATAAGGGATAGACTGGATTTCGCGACCTATCTCAGGACATACTCCGCTAATACACTTTGTAGTTCATAAATATTCAAATTCTTATTGAATTGCTTTTGGATAGGCGTTTGACTTCCAGAAATCCATATTTTTAGCTCGGCATCCAGGTCAAAACTACCCGCTGTCTCGATGCTAAAATGAGTGATACTTCGATACGGAACGGAATGATACTCGATCTTTTTCCCTGTTAAGCCTTGCTTATCAACAAGAATCAAACGCTTATTCGTGAAAATGAACATATCACGAATTAATTTATACGCCTTATCAATGTTTTCACTCTTCGCTAAAACATGTGCAAACTCTCTTTGTACCTCTGCAACATTAACTTCTGAAGCATTTCCCATAAATCCGTCAAAAAAACCCATATCAAATTTTCCTCCTTATCCACAATTTCTTATGGTAAAATAAGCTCTATAAAGCCTGTTCGATCCAATCGGACGGGCTTTTTCACTAAATACTTCCACTAAGCATATGAGAACATACAGGGAGAGGGACCCTATGCAGAAAATCATCCGCGTGTTGCCTGTTTGCTTTTTTATTTTTTTGTTTTTTCAGATAGATGTATATGCCAAGGAAGAACCCCTGTCATCATTTTCTCTGGACGTAACCAATGATCGTAAAACAGATTACACGATCAGTTTGCTAGGCTGGCCGCAAACAGTACCTCCTGTGATTCACACCGTGAATTATCCTCATGCTTCTTACACGTATTACCGCTATCAGTCAAACAAGCGGACATTCGAACTGGTGCTTGCCCGCATCAACAATGGCGATGTTCTATATTTTGCTAAACAAGATCCAACTACGCGCCGCGCTACTGTGTCTGTACAAATCCAGGCATCGGATACATCTACTGTATCCGCCTCGATCCTGCGCGAAAAAAAGTGGGAGCGTATCAAACTGCCAGCCTCAGCTTCGACGCCCTTCTATGTACAAGGTTCTTCTCTTGCATACCGTATCGGATCAGTCACATCCTGTACTCCGCTCGGATATAGCACATTTGCGGAAAAAAGGGCGAAGCGTCCTTCTGTCGCCATTGAAAAAAGCGCACAATCCATCACGTATACCGTACCACTTCCTGCTGAGAAAAATATATCGGCTTCAACCTGGGGCATCCTGGCCGGACAACCGCTTCTTGCTTTCGAGAATAAAGACGCAGCACGAGCCGCCGCCGCAATTGAATTTGACACGATCCGAAAGCTGGATGTAGACGGCTCGTATTCCCGCACACCGGACGCGACATACGAGCCGTATACTTCAACATCATTTTACTTAAATCCAGCCAACCTCGAAGGGCTGCAGGCGGTGCAGTACCTCGACAAAAGCTATGGCTCGCTCTTTTACGACATCGCCACGCATCTAGCATACAGCGCAATTCGTAATCAGAACGAGTATGGATACTGGCCAACGCAGCCGCGTTCTAGTGGCTGGCTGTATGAGGATTACAAGATCGGTTTTGCCTATATGGACAACCGGCGCAACGCCGATAATGCCACCTTTCTCCTGCGATACGCCCATTTTACAAAAGATGATGCAGTGTGGGCCTGCCTGCAGAAGTGGGATCACTACCATACTTGGTATATGAACACGTATTCGCTCAAAACCGGCAAGGAAGGTTGGCTAATCCCTGACTATGTGGATGAGCAAGGCCATCTCTCGCACACATCGCTCAATCATCAAGTGGCGAATCTGAACTATTTACTAGAGTCGTATGTGTACACGCAGAACTCCGCTAAAAAGCAGCAAGCGATCACCCTACTTAGGGGAATCGAAGACACGAAGGCTCGCTGGGTGATGCCAAATCATAATTTGTACTATGCACTGAGCCAAAACTTACACCCGCTTCCGCAGCGTGACTATCTTGAACTGACACGTAACGATCTGCTTCTCTCTCAGTATTTACTCAATCGGGCCACTGGTACGAAAAGTACAGACATCCAATGGCTCATTACTGAGAAAAACAAATGGCTTGCCACTCGATAATGCATACTACGCGCAGCCCCCGCCAAACCACGGGGGCTGCTTCTACTTACTGGATGATATACAGAAGTATTCCAAACCCGAATACACATCGCAACAAGAACGCAAACAGTGGTTTGATTTCAACTTTGGCTTTGTCACCCATAAGCGCAAATACTGTATCTTTCTTTTATCCGTGACAGCACCACATTTCCCCCTACTCTTTTTTCTCCGACGCTGACGAATAAAACAGGCGCGACATCAGTAAACCAACTGCACCAAGTCCGATAAACAGAACCGCACGTACCAGCAGGGACAGAGACGGAACATCCAGAAAAACTGCCTTCAGAAGCGTTACGATCAGAAGAGCAAGTCCAAGGCGCCGTATATCCTGCTTCTCCTTCCTCGCTCCATATACAAGTCCTGCTACCGCATAGAGCGCCCAGACTCCAGATACAGCAAGCCGCTGAATCTCATACGTGAAATCCCGCATCACCACGTCTGTTACTTCCGTTACAAACAGCAGCAGCAAACCTGCATACATAAGACCTGCTACTTGCACAACTCTCCCTACAAAAACAGGAACATCACGCCGATATAACCGATACAGCCAGGCTCCTGTGCCAAGTAATACGAGCCAGCTCAACATTTCCAGCGAAAATAATTCGTTGATCGGCTCCCAAACAATCACCCACGTACCAAAAAGATAAATGAGTATACCGGTTATCCGCTGCCATTTCGACTGCAACATAACCGCCACATACAGCGCCAGTGTACCGTCTAATATAAGAAGAAGCGATTCACTCTCTGCATCCCACGCTTCCATGATGTACGCCGTCAAAGCGAATGATGCGATAGAGGCAGCCACCGCAGCTTTTTCCTTACTTCGTCCATACTGCTGATACGCAAGAACTGCGTACCCTACAGTAAAAGCAAGCAACGCCCCTTCCACTTCCAGATCAGATAGACCGATCTTCATCCACCTTGTCGTCAGGCCAAATGTCGCAAGTAACATGCCATAGTACGAAAGAGAGCAACGAGGTGAGCGAATCATAAAGATGAGCAGACATACATGCTGCACCATACTGCCCAATGCCAGCACGTGTGCTCCCTCCACGTCTGATATAATCCAGAATATAGTAAGGACAAGCTGCAACAAGATCGCTGATGAATAATACAGCGTACTGTACTGCTTCTTAATCGCCACATATAGAAACGTTACATATAACACAACTTCATATGCTGTAAAAAACAACGCACTTGGTTCCTTGCTTTCCACAAGGAACGGAATAAGCACCCCGGCCAGCGAAGACAGCACAGCTAGCGCCTGGGACTCATAGCGAAGCGACAGCCATACCCCTCCCGCAATCCACATTACATTCAATACAAAAGCAGGCACAGCTGGAATAAATCCGTACAGCATATGCATCGCGAACGTGGAAAGCACGCTTGCACACACCGCACCACTAAGTAACACCTGCCCGAGAGCGGCATGCTTGCGCACCATCTGACGTCGCCCTAAAAACACAAAGGCCCCGGCTAGTATAAATCCAAGCGCTACACGCACCGATTCTGTTAGATAGCCTCTGTCAATTGATGCTTTAAATGCCCAGACAATACCGATCAGAAGTACCATAACAAACACGCGTGGTAGCCAGACACGCCCAAGCAACGTTTCCCAGTCTACTGGCTCCTTTTCCGGTGGAGGCAGAATCGATACAATCTCTTCCCTCTGCTTTTTATGTGTGAAATCATGCTTCATGCGCTCCTTAGACTCCACGGCTTCCAACCTGCGCGTAAGCTCAGCAACCTGAGCTTCAAGTTCTGCAATCCGCTGCTCCTGATTCATGTTGCCCTCCTAACCGCTTTTTTTCCTTACTATACTATTTAATCCTATTTTTAACTAGTGAAACAATATACCTATCCACACCTAACTTGTATGCTATTAATCACATACGTACATGGTATAATACCAATAGACATCATGTAGGAGGCATGTCATGACGATCCTCAAGCTATTTATCGCATCCTTTCTGACCGGCATTGCCATTGCCGCACTCAACCAGGTTATCATCCAGATCATGAAATGGTGGAAATCGCGAAAGCAAAAATAAAAAGAGCCTGTCCGGCGAGATGGACAGGCTCTTTTCCTTTCAGAACTTTACTTTTGAGCTGGAACGCGAAATGTAATCGTTTGACTTACATCTGCCCCTTGCGCCGTCACCCAGAATTTCACTTTATACGTACCAGCGGGCAGCCCTTCAAGTGGTGCCGTGAATGTTTCCTCCTGCCCTTGTTTCAGCACAAGTTTGGACATTACTGCGGTAAACATTTTGTCCTTGGAGTATTGTCGTACCTGCTCGCCTTTCTCATTCCAGATTACATAATCGAATTTTTTTCCACTTGTAAACGTAAGTGTCTGTTCTTGTTCCGTCTGGTTTTTCATAGAGAATACAAGTGAGTCCGCTCCATCATACCCGAGTACGGTTTCAAGCTTCCCGGCCACAATACCTCCCTGCCCTCCGTCAAAAATCGTAATTGCTCGCTCAGCCTCATCCCATTTTACCTCTTTATGCAAAACATCCCCTACAAATCGAAGCGGCACGTATGTTGTGCCGTTATGCAGCATCGACAGCGGTACCGTTTGTTCTCCATTCTGGAATGTACCTGTATGCTTCTCTGCATTGGGTCCACTTCCAATCTGAATGGTCACCGGATTCACATCGACCCAGATTTGTGTCAGGGCAGGCGCAGCCTGCACCGCTCCCGCTGCCACCGCTGCAAGTGCAAGAGTAGCCAGTAGTGTTCGTGTATGCTTCCGTTTCATCATACGCCCTCCTTACTTTTATATGGATACTTGTATGACGCCTCTTGTGTCTGTAAAGTATGCACGATTCCTCTTTCTCAATGCAATAGATGTTTTCTGGCAAGAAAGGGATTGACAAAACGAAGCGCGCTTTTTATGCTTAGAGAAGCTTACAATTTACTATGATTTGCGATTCTCGTTAGGCGAGGCTCCAGTTCAAACACAGGCCACTGCCCGGAAACGTCGAAAGACGCCAATGGGTAGAACAGGTATTGCCGGATTAAGGCTTTACTTAACGTGGCTGAGTCAGCGGACTCTACGTTGTTCTGTGCCAAAGCTCAACCAGGGGGAATGCACAAAGCGCGTTTTCGCGTGCTTTTTGTCGTGGCGTGACTGCATATGGTAGCGCCTCTCCCGGAATATTGAGGAGAGGCGCTTTTTATTTTGACTTATTTTTAAGGAGGTGGCTCCCGTGATCAAAACGTATTTCTACAATCATTCACAGCAGGAGATGTACCATGATGTGGACTTGAACAAAATTGACGAATTCCTCCATTCCAATGAAGATTTACTTTGGATCGACCTGTTCAACACGAGCAATCAGGAGTTGCACTACATCGCCAATTTGTTCAACTTCCACCCGCTCGCTATCGAAGACTGTCTTCAGCACAGTCCGCGTGCCAAAGTGGATAACTATGAAGATTACCATTTCTTCGTGTTCCATGCATTGCGCTATCATGAAGAAAGTGACACCGAGATTACGACGGTTGAACTGAATGTGTTCATGGGGCCGAATTATATTGTTACGATCCATAAACGCCCGATGCATTCAATTGGACGAATTGCGGCCACATCCCTCAAAAGCAAGGAATACATGAACCGTGGTTCTGATTACCTGCTGTATTCTATTATTGACGGGATCACCGATGAATACTTCCCGATTCTTGACCGTATCAGCATTCGTATTGATGAAATTGAGGACGAGATGTATGAACATAAAATGGAAATCGTTACCGAGGAGTTCCTCGCACTGAAGCGAACTTTGATTCTAATCCGACGTATGATCCTGCCACAGAAAAGGGTATTCGCCAATGCAAGCAATCAATGGTTATTCCCAATTCAAGAAGATAATATTCCATTCTATATCGACCTAAAAGATCACCTGGAACGCATTGCAGATTCGACAGAGACATTTAAGGAACTCGTAAACAGTGCCCTTGATACGTATTATTCGATCATGAGCGCCAAAACAACCGAGAATCTGAACATCCTGACGATGATTTCTACCATTATGCTTCCGCTTACGTTTATCACCGGCTTCTTCGGTATGAACGTGCCGCTGCCATTCCAGCAATCATGGTATATGACGATATTTGTTTGCGTGTCCTTAGCCGGGCTATCGTGGTGGATGTGGTGGTATTTGCGTCGTAAGTTTATGTAACAGATATATGGAGGCTGTCTCAGGCGCTAGAACATGGCGAGCGGGGCAGCTTTTTTTGTTGTGAAACCGAAAGTATGTGGTGGGGAGTGGGAGAAGAGAGAAGCCGTTCGCTTAGTTACGCTTACAGGGGAGCTCAGACTGTCCGCTTCGGGAGCCCGACGAACTCGCCCGCAAAGAAAAGCCCAAGATGCTCGTTCACTGAAGAATTGCGGGCAAAGGCACGTTCGCCGTTCTCCCTCCGCTGGGTAGGCGCGCACAGGCGCTCTCTTGCTTCTCCCTTCTCCCGCTCCCCAACAATGTTTCGCTTTACAAAAAAACATATGACGTCAAAACTGCAAGTACATGAATGAACACTGCCACTACTCCACCTACAATCGTACCCGCTATATTCACGACATCATTCGTGCACCAGGCATACCCTTTGAGCGGATGTGTCTGTGCGCCGCAATGGACAGCTCGTTCCGTTTCTTTGCGACATACCGCACACTCATATGTCCGCTGCCAGGTTGCTCCAAGCACACTGTCTGCTAGGCTTCCGGCTAGGCCGCCCACCGCACCAAGCCATACATACGTAAAATTTATCTCCCCGCCGGACGCTATAGTCAGCAAGAGCGCTGCTGCACCGATGAATGCGCCTCCCGCAAGCGATGCCACAAGACCCAGGCGACTTATGCCTCCCGATGTCCCTGACGTCACGACTCTCCCAGTCAATATATGGCGGGGCGGTCTGCGTGACAGCACACCAATCTCAGTTGCCCACGTATCGCTTGCCGCTGCTGCCAAAACTCCAATATAAAAGGCAAACCACACGTCATCCCGTCCGCTTAGAAACGCTCCCAGCACTGCGACCAAACCGAGTCCCCCGTTTGCCGCTACCTGGAGCCAGTCGCGCACACCTGTTTTGGCGAACAACGACTCCACCTCCCGCTTCTCCTGCTTTTTGCGGTGCGACAGCCAACTTGATGAGATAAAAAACGCAAGCAGAAGCCCATACCACTTCACATCTCCGAACGTATACAGTGCTGTACCGAGCATAATAGCAGCGATTCCTCCGCTAACAGACAATGATCGCTTCTTATACGCAATTCCTGCGATGAGCACGCTTCCAATCAGTCCAAATAAAAACCTTTCTTCCATTCGATTTCGCTCCTGACATTCTTTTCTTATGAAGGGGAACTTGCTATAATAAAGCAGGTGTATGCAATACATATTAGACAATTTACAATAATAAGGAGGAAACATACCATGGCATTTGAAAACAAAGTGGTTGACGTATTCGTAGAAATCCCAGCAGGGAGCCAGAACAAGTATGAATTCGATAAGGAAATCGGTGCTTTCCGTTTAGATCGCGTTCTCTTCTCCCCAATGCACTATCCAACTGAGTATGGCTACCTTGAGAACACACTCGCACTTGATGGCGACCCGCTTGATGCACTCGTACTCACAACATTCCCGACATTCCCAGGCTGCGTGATCTCTACTCGCATCATTGGCGTACTTGTAATGTCTGATGACAAAGGCCAAGATGAGAAACTTCTCGGTGTACCCGTTGATGATCCACGCTGGAAAGATGTGAAGTCTCTCGATGATATCCCAGCTCACATCACAAAAGAAATTTCTTACTTCTTCGAGCGCTACAAAGACCTCGAGAACAAAGAAACAAAAATCGAAGGCTGGGAAGGCGCAGAAAAAGCGGCTCAGCTTATCGAAGAGTGCAAAGCTCGCTACGCAGAAACGAAATAATTGCGTTTTTGCCTGCTGATACAATAAAAAAACTCCCTACTATGTAAAACTAAAGATACAAGAGAACATAAATAATTAGTTACTAAGGGAAATTTAATTGAATGTTACACATTTTATTCTTTGAAGGTATGTCACCAATAACGTGATATACCTTTTTTTATTGTAAAGCCCCCTTAAAAAAGGGGCTTAAAACCTCCTTCAGAATAATGTCGTTTAAAATAACTAATTTTTTCAAAAATATGCGAATGCAGTGGTAGACTAGCCGTTTCTATTAACACAATTCGTAAATAAGATAGAGTAACTTAATAGAAAAGGAGAGATTATTATTATGTCTCACGAACATAAAAACAAATTTCGCGATTTTGACTTCTTTGTAGTCAATCCAAATACTCCCGCATTCGAAAGAAATTTTTCAGGCGAAGTTGAAGATTCCACAGTAGCAACTCTCGAAGTTGATAACATCGACAAACATGATAGGATCTGGTTAAGTGGAACACTACGAGTTGATAATAACTCAGACCCTGTTGATCTAAGTGTAAAAATATTCAGAGGAGATGCTGCTACTGGAGAAGAGATATTCAGGACTGACCTTGAACTTGATTCAAATGATCCTAATGAAGCTAGTAGTGTACTCCAAATTCCAATTGCTCATGTAGACGTTATTACCAAGGAAGTGTTGGAGTCGTTAGGTGATGATGACGTACTGTATACATTAACTCTTAGTCTGGAATCCGGACTAGAACCCACTCCAGGTTCAGTAAATGTCGATCTCACTGGCCCCATCACCTTCACAGCAGTCAGAATCAAAAAATCATAGAGGAAACATTTAGGTTCCAGGAGCAGTTACTATTCCTGCTCCTATTGTGTCAATAAGGTAGTGGACAGTCAAGGCTGCCCATTACCTTATTTTTTCTAAACAACTTCGTATTTATTTAGCAATACATGTCGTGGTAAAAGAGGTCTTTTTGTAGTACAAAAAAGGATAGATAAGCAGATAACCCTCTGCTAACATCTATCCTCTATTTTTTACAATATAATGTTACACATTATATATCTTTCTTTGATAAAAGTGCATGAGAGTTTTTTATTTTTATCTACACACATTCACTCGCCATATACCGTGCCTTCAGCTTCCTGATTCCTTCCTTGCACACTCCCTGTGCAAGCCAGGAGCACCCTGCGCACAGCTCATCAAGATCATCCGGCTCAACCATGCGAGCAATGCGCTTCATCAACCATTCCTTGCGATATGTGCCCCCCCGCTCAATCCGTAAGTGGCGAATCACTCGGCCATCCATTGCCCGCACATGCGGGTCCGATCCTTCCCCCGCCTGGCACACCGTACGACCTTTATGTGGACAAGCCATGCATACATCATCGAATTCCATGCGAACTTCCAGCCAAACATCGCAGGCGGGGTCTCGAATGTCTTGCACAATCGTTTCCATATTGGCAACAAAAGACGGACTGTACCCCATCCCTTGAAAGCCGTGCACACACAGTAGATGATGTCCGCGCAGTGTCGTAATCTTCATGATGCCACCTCCCTTGCCCGACAATTCCTGCATTCCTTACACTGTACCACGTCCTCCATCTGGTTCGCACGCTTTTCGCACATCATTCACTTTTTTCTCAATTTTTTTACAAGCTCAGCCCGCAAAACAACTTTACATCCGTACGGCAAGTTGCTAGAATTATAAATAAAGAAACCACCTAAATCCGAACATTGCGCAAGAAAATAATTAAAAATGTTAAGATTTCAATCAAAAACATCTTGTCTGTTCAAAAAAAAGATGGTATGATAAGAACATAACAACAAACAATATCCAAACAGCTTTGATGGAGAGAGATGCCAGACATGATTCTTCAGAGAGCCGGTGGTTGCTGCGAACCGGTGAATCCCCTGACATTTGAGCGCTCCTGAGCTGGCAGATTGAACGATTCATTCCAGTAGGTCTGCACGGTCGCTCCGTTATCAGCGCTGGTCACGCAGGTGACTAGATGAGGTTGCTGTTGCGAAACAGCGACAAATGAGGGTGGTACCGCGAAATAAACCTTTCGTCCCTCACTGCAGCATACATGTAGTGAGCGCGAGAGGTTTTTTATTTTTTCTTCAAAACAAAAATTTCAAGGGGAAGGCGCCTTGGCGCCACGGAGGTGCAAATACATGTTTAAAGTATTAGTAAGCGATCCATTAAGCGAATTTGGTATCCAGAAGCTGCTCGACGCAGAAGATGTACAAGTTGACCGTAAAACCGGCCTGTCTGAAGCCGAACTGATTGAGATTATTGGCGAGTATGATGCCTTGCTCGTTCGCAGCCAGACAAAAGTAACTCCAGCTATTATCGAAGCCGGCAAAAAACTGAAAGCTATCGGCCGCGCTGGTGTAGGTGTGGACAACATTGACCTTGCTGCCGCAACCAATGCAGGTGTTGTTGTTATTAATGCTCCAGACGGAAACACAATTTCTACAGCAGAACACTCTTTTGCGATGATTATGGCACTTGCTCGCCGCATTCCACCGGCTTACAAAAAGCTCGTAGACGGCGAATGGGACCGCAAATCATTCACAGGTGTTGAGCTGAACAATAAAGTTCTCGGTGTAGTCGGCCTTGGCCGTATCGGTGCAGAAGTAGCGAAACGCGGTAAAGCTTTCAACATGAAAATCGTTGCATTCGATCCATTCCTGACACAAGAGCGCGCGGACAAACTCGGCGTACAATTCGCTACGCTAGAAGAAGTCGTCACACTAGCTGACTTCATCACAGTGCATACACCACTGACAAAAGACACAAAATATATCATCAACACAAAAGAATTCGAAAAAATGAAAGACGGCGTTCGCATTGTTAACTGTGCGCGTGGTGGTATCATCAACGAACAAGCACTCATCGCAGCGCTTGAAAGTGGCAAAGTAGCCGGTGCAGCCCTTGACGTATTCGAACAGGAGCCGCCGCTCGATAACCCGCTTCTAAAAATGCCTCAGGTCGTTGTAACACCTCACCTGGGTGCTTCTACAATCGAAGCGCAGGAGAATGTGGCGATCGACGTATCAGAAGAAATCTTGCATATCCTGCATGACGAGCCATTCAAAAACGCCGTAAACCTGCCATCTGTTCCGGCTAACGTTATGGAAAAAGTAAAACCGTACTTCGATCTGAACGAAAAACTTGGTTCCCTGATCGCACAAACAGCTGTTGGCGGTCTGAAAGAAGTGATCGTAACGTATTCCGGTGATCTGACAGACATCGATACCGCAGCACTGACACGCACAACACTGAAAGGCATTCTTGCGTATCACCTTGGTTCAGCTGCCGCCAACTATGTAAATGCACCAATCCTGGCGAAAAACCGTGACATCCATGTAACGGAACAAAAATCAACATACAGCGGTGGCTTCAGCAACCTCGTAACGGTTACACTGAAGACAAGCCAGGAAGAAAAAACTGTATCAGGTACGCTTTTGAACGGCTATGGCCCACGCATCGTGAAAATCGATGGCTATTCTGTTGATCTGCTGCCGCAAGGACACCTGCTGCTCGTTCATCACAACGACCGCCCGGGCGCAATTGGCCGCGTAGGTACAGTTCTTGGCAACAACAACGTAAACATCGCCACTATGCAGGTTGGACGCCGTGGCGTTGGCGGACAGGCGATTATGCTTCTGACTGTCGACAAAGAAGTAAGCCCTGATGTACTGGATACACTTGGTGAGCTTGGTGAAATTACAAGCGTAACACAACTTGAACTGTAAGAGATCATAGAAGTAAAAGCCACTGGATGATTCCGGTGGCTTTTGCTTTTATGATTTGGATACCTTGGATTTAATATTATAGATGATGTGCTTGATGGCTTCCGATCTACTCAACGTGTAGACATTCCTCTATCAAGTACAGGTCATGTACTTATGTACTCCACGTCCAGCCATTAGTAATTTTACCTTCGTGAATTAAAGATGCCTTATAAACCTTAGCATCATTATTTTTATGATAGCTAGATTTCTATCGCTACTTCTTGGATTCATACTTTATATCAGCAGACAAAAGTATTTTTCTACACTAAAAACAAAATCCGCACTTTACTTATATGATTAATAAAAATATTATATAAAGTAAGTGAGCTAACTCGACAACGAGAGGCAGACTGAATCTTTCAGTCTGCCTTTTTACACATGAGGAAGGTGAAGAGTGCGATGAACGAAACCAGAGAGTTTTTAAAAGAACAATTGATTGAACAGGGCGTATTCAAAATTAACGAACGCCATTTATATGAATGCTCACTCGATGAAATTATGTCTGCTTATCATTTCTATTTAGATACATCACTGTGAATAATCAGAAAACATATATCGAAGGGAGAAAGAAGAAAGCCGCACCTGCCTCCAAACCGAAACAGATGCGGCTTACCACCACGTACGCTTATAAAATCGTCAGAATTCCTCGCATATCATCAAGGATATAATCTGCTTTCAACTCTTCAAACTTCGCACGCGCTTCCTGACCAGACAAGCCTGTCAGTGTCGCCGCAAACTTACAGCCAATGCTTTGCGCTGCCATATAGTCGGCAACCGAGTCCCCGACAACGAGCACTTCGTCTCCGTTCTCAATCGGTAAAGCAAGCGCAAAACAGTCGGCATCGTCACATTCCATGCCGAGCATCCCTTTAATGTAGCAGTATGGCTGCGGTTTCGCAAGCGGCGCACGTTCCGGATAGCGCTTCTCTGCATCGAGTACATCACTTGCTGTCACAACACGGTTCTCATCAAAGTATTGCAACAGTCCCATTGCTTTGAGCGGCTCCACCGTTTCAATGCGTGGACGGCCTGTACCAATGCCGAGCGTATAACCGCGCTTTTTCAGTTCCGCAAGCACTTCTGCCATTTGCGCGGGTTCCACAATCGGAATCTCATCATCAAGGAAGCCTTTCTTGCCTTTTTGGAACGCTTCACGGCCAATCGAATCCGCAATCAAGCGGTCGCCGAGATACCATTCCTGGAACGTCTCCTGGCATAAATCCCACAGCTCACTGTTGCGAGAGAAGATATCCGTTGTAACTCCTGTTTTCTCATGCGCAATATCATTCAAATACAGCAGCAATTCTTGCTTTTCTGCTGTGCTCTTCTCGAAATCAGTTACAAATGCCACGTAATCGATTTCAAACGCAACGCCCGCTGCAAGCTCACGAATGCGATTAATCGCGTCACGGTTGATTTGTGCAGTCAGAATTTCTTTTACGGCTGTCGGATTCGTCTCCGCAATCTTTGCTAAAAGAGCAATCAGGTGGTATGAATATGTCAGGTATACCATATCCCAGTTCGCATTAATGCCGCGTGTTTTCACAAAATTCAATACATTATCGTTATCAAATACCTCTGCACGGACGCGGCGAATAATCGCTTCTTCCGGTGCTGGTTCGAATGTTTCTGTGGTAAGTCCTGTATAGTTTTGGCTGTACAGCATCTCCCATACGGTCAGCGCGGATGCATCAAAATAACGCTCCTCACTTAGCAATACGCCGTCTACGTCAAACAAAATAGTACGAAACATGCCTCTCCTCCAAATTCCCCAATAGTTTGGTGTAATACGAACATTTTAACACATTTCTTATGAATTAATCGTCTTTTGACGCAAATTTCATTTTAATAATTGTATGGTAAAATAAATAAGGAAGAAAGGAGGGATCGTATGGAGTTCCAGTCATTACAAAATCGGATTGCTCTCATTACTGGTGCCAGTAAAGGAGCAGGACGTGCGATGTGTCTCTTGTTTGCGGAGGAAGGAGCGACTGTATACGCGGCAGCACGCAGCACCGACTTATTAGACGAGCTTGTACAGGAAGCCGCTGGTCTTGAGGGACAAATTATCGCGGCGCCATGTGACGTAACAAATGGTGCCGCTGTCGAGCAACTGATTCAACGCATTACAGACGAAAAAGGACAGATTGATATTTTGATTAACAATGCAGGACTCGGGCATTTCGGGGCGATTCATGAGCTGACGGAAGCACAGTGGGATGAGATGATGAATGTAAACCTGAAGGGCGTATTTTTGTGCACGAAATATGTTACTCCACATCTTATCAAGCAAAAACGTGGGCATATTATTAATATCTCAAGTGTCGCGGGAACGGTTACTTTCCCAGGCGGAGGGGGTTACTGCACAACCAAATTCGGCTTGATGGCGTTCACCGATATTTTGACACAGGAGCTGAAATCGCATAACGTTAAAGTATCCGTCATCTGCCCTGGCTCGATCCAGACATACTTCGGTGGCACCGATCCGAAAGACTATGCGCTGCATCCGAAAGATGTCGCACAGATTGCCTATCAGATGGCTGCCGCACCAGAGCATGTCATTTTGAATCAAGTGATTATGCGCCCGGTTGTGCCGCAGACAAAACTTTAACTACATAAAAAATTCAGGAGGATATCACCGTATGAAAAAATGGCTTACTTTATGTATCATGGCTACTCTCGTTATAGTCCTTGCCATCGGATGCAGTCAACCACAGGCACAGACACCGCAAAATACACAGAAACAAACACCGACACCACAGGATGTACCAAAGCCGGCCAAGCAGTGGAGCAAGGCTCCTGAAATGAAGATCAATCCAAACAAAAAATATTTTGCGCACTTTGATACATCTAAAGGAAAATTCACTGTGGAACTGTATGCAAAAGACGAACCTATGACTGTGAACAACTTTGTTTTCCTTGCCAAACAAAAATATTATGACGGGAACGTATTCCATCGCATTATCCGCGACTTCATGATACAAAGTGGCGATCCAACTGGAACTGGCGCCGGCGGACCAGGATATCAGTTCAATGATGAGCTTCCAAATAAACACAAGCACAAAAAAGGAACACTAGCAATGGCCAACCGTGGTCCAAATACGAATGGAAGCCAGTTCTTTATCGGCACAGGTCCACAAGTTGATATGTTGAATCAGCCACAGTATGATAAATATGTCGTTTTCGGAGAAGTAACAACAGGGTTAGATGTTGTTGAAAAAATCGCAGCTACTCCAGTCAAAGAAAGTCCAGCCAGAGAAAAAAGCCTCCCAACAGAAAAAGTGGTCATTAACACGATTACAATTGAAGAGAAATAACCAGGCGGGCGTCCGATCTTGATGGGCGCCCGTTTTTTTCATCTAGCCACGCTTACTTCTGCCGCTGCTTCACCACCGCTACTGTACACCGCGATACACAAATTAATTTATCCTCTTCATCTGTGATTTTAATCTCCCAGATCATCGTGGTTCGCCCCTTGTGGAGTGGCGTGGCTACCCCTGTCACGATCCCATCCTGTTTGCTGCGCACATGGTTCGCGTTAATCTCTAAGCCAAATGCCGCTTCCGTCTCCTGATCAATCAAATTCCACGTCCCCATACTCGCCAGCGTTTCAGCAAGTGCGACCGATGCGCCGCCGTGCAGCATACCAAACGGCTGATGGGTTGCGTTATGTACCGGCATCGTCCCCACTACACGATCCGGTGTTATATCGGTAATCTCGATGCCAAGCGCTCCCATCATCGTTTCCTGCATATTTTCTTTTATTTTCATATACTCGCCTCCTATTTTTTCTTTATATTCTGAATATAACACATACATAGTATTTTTGCGATAAAAAAGAGAGCGCACGCTCATCGGCATGTACGCTCTACGTCTGTTCTTCATTGCCCGGGAGCCATACCGTAAATACAGTCCCTTCTCCTAGTTTACTCTGCACCGTGATAACCCCTTCATGCAAACCAACTAGTTCCTGCACAATCGCTAGCCCTAATCCTGTTCCTGTTTCTGAGCGCGATCGAACTCGATCTACTTTGAAAAAACGATCCCAAACATGGGCTAGATCAGCTTCGGCAATGCCAATCCCCGTATCGGTAACCGTCACTTCCACTCCGCCCTTCTCTTCTCGAGCAGCCAGCTCAATGTATCCATGCTCGGTAAACTTCAGCGCATTGCCCAGCAAATTCACAAAAATCTGCTCAATTCGGCCCGCATCTCCCAGCACGGCTGGAAGAGGAAGATCTAGGGCAAGACGAAGCGCGAGTCCACGCTTCTCTGCCTCTGCAGTAAACGTAAAAGCCAGCCGATTCAACAATGCCTCCATATTAACCGGCTGTTTGACCAGATTAAATTCATGCTTTGTCAGTCGGACCAGTTCAAGCAGGTCATCCACCAGACGGCTCATATGCAACGTTTCCTTATACATGACATCATAATATTTATGACGTGATGCTCCGTCTTGTACAAGCCCGTCTTGTAGCGCTTCAAGGAATCCCTGCATCGTCGTCAGCGGTGTGCGCAGCTCATGCGACACATTCGCAATAAAGTCTTGCCGTACTTTATCCAGTTCATCCCGCTCGGCTTCCACATGGGCAAGTGTGGCCGCCATCCGATTCATCGACCGCGCCAAATCCCCAATCTCATCTTCTGACGTAACCTCAATGCGCTGCTCGTAATTCCCTTTTTCAATTTCAAGCGCCACCATATCCATCCGCTTCAATGGCCTAGAGATCGTCCACGATAAATACGATACCATCGCCGTCGACAGAAGAATACCGAGAAGCGTCGCCCATAAAATCATCACGCGCATATTGCCAACCGTCTCTTCGATGCCTTCTACAGGGGCATGGAGCACGATACCACCAAATATTTTATCTTTTTGTCCCCACGGTACTACAACCGATACCATCGGTTTGGTTAAGCCTGCAAATGCAAGGTTCTGCACGACATTCTGTCCGTGCATGACCTGCTCCACAATCTGCGGGGCAACAGATTTACCGATAAACACTTCGTCGCGTGTAGACGTTGCGATAATATGACCACTCTGATCAAACACCCAGATACGCGTATCAAACGTTTGATCAAGAAACGCAAGAATCGATTGGGTCTGGTCTTCATTCCACGGATTTGCCTGGCTTGTCTGAATGGCTAGATTCACCTTCTTCGCCTTGCGCAACAATTCTTCTTTTGTTCCATCGTATATGTAATTTTTGGCGAGCACGGACATCGACAATCCGAGTGCACCGAGTCCGAGCAGCACCGTTACCATGTAACTAAGCAACAATTTACGAAAAATACTTTTGTTAACGCCAAACCAGTCAAGAATTAGACGGAACACGCTTCCACCTCAAACTTATAGCCGACACCCCATACTGTGTGAATACACTCATAAGGAAGTGCTGCAAGATGCTGGCGGATTTTTTTGATATGCACGTCTACCGTGCGGATATCTCCAAAAAAATCATAGCCCCAGATTTGTTCAAGAAGCTGCTCCCGCGTGAATACACTACCAGATGAGCGGGCAAGAAAAACAAGCAGATCAAATTCTTTCGGACGAAACGCTACTTTTTCTCCCGCTACAATCACCTGCCGCCCTTGCAAGTCAATCACTAAATCGGAAAAGCGGATCTCCTGAACAACTGCTTCCTTCTCTTCCGATACTCGAGGCTGCATGCGCCGAAAAATCGCTTTAATGCGGGCCACTAATTCCCGGGGGCTGAACGGTTTGGTGACATAGTCATCCGCTCCGAGTTCAAGACCGAGTACCCGGTCGAACTCCTCCCCTTTAGCAGACAACATGATGATCGGCGTATCCATCGTTTTGCGAATCTCCCGGCACGCTTCATATCCATCCATCACAGGCATCATCACATCAAGAATAATCGCATCCGGCTTCTCCGTCTCCGCCAGACGTACCGCTTCACTTCCGTCATGCGCTTCAATCAGCTCAATATGGTGTTGGGAAAAGTACAGACGAATAATCTCAATTACATTCACATCATCATCTGCAACGAGTACTTTTGTTCCGTTCATGGCATCTCCCCCTCCGTAGAACAGTATAGCACATTTCTTATTCTCCTATTAAAAATAGCCGGTACACAGGGTACCGGCTATTTTTAGGAAGAAGAAGCGTGAAGCTATCTATTTAATTTTTTTGAAAGTAGGTTGTGTTGTTGTCAGTTAAGTAAATCAGACGGTGCGTTTTCGCTGTGTCATCGTACAGGCGTTTTGCTCGTTTTGTTGGTCGTTTGATGTCATTCCATTATACAGCGT
Organism: Aneurinibacillus soli; assembly: GCF_002355375.1. Lineage (GTDB taxonomy): Bacteria > Bacillota > Bacilli > Aneurinibacillales > Aneurinibacillaceae > Aneurinibacillus > Aneurinibacillus soli. The sequence continues at coordinate 3,147,725 of NZ_AP017312.1, forward strand.
ACCGCCGGAGAATTTCTCTCGCTCACCTCCTTATGCTTATACTTTACCTGATAAATGTAACAGGACTATGTGTAAGTCAAGAACATTTTATAACCAAATTATGATCATTTTATGACCATCTAAATAAGGCAAAACGTTGGCAAGCCAGTAAAAAGACGATAAAATAGAAAAAAACGTATTTATACATATATTTAGGAGGAAACCTGCTATGGAAGCATCTCTCGAGATTATTGTCCGTTCTACTGAGATCGATGTGAATGGACATGTAAACAACGCAAAGTATCTGGAATATTTGGAATGGGGACGTGAAGAATGGTACGAACAGGCGCAACTGCCGTATGATAAATTTCTGGAGATGAACATTCAGACCGTAACGGTAAACATTAATGTAAACTACCGCAAAGAATGCCTGCAGAATGATCGACTGACAATCACAACAAGACCAGAGAAAATCGGGCGTACAAGCTATGTACTGAAACAGGAAATTCATAATCAACGTGGCGAATTAGTAGCGGATGCGCTCGTAACGAGTGTAGCCATGGACAGCAAAGAGCGTACAAGCCGCCCGGTACCGAACGAGCTGGCAGCGTTGTTTAGCTAGGCTAACTGCACGACAAAAATAAACAGAAGCTGTCCCCAAAGCCAGAACATGGCGACTGAGGCAGCCTCTTTTTTTGGTGTAGGTTTTCTCCAAAGTATGGTGAAGGAGCGGGATCGGGCGGGGCCTCGTCACTTCGGTACGCTCGCTACGGAGTATGGGCTGTCCACTCCAGGTACCAGGTGAACTCGCCCACAAAAGAGGGCCCACGATGTATTCGCATCGAAGTATTGTGGGCAAAAGCCCGTTCACCTGGTACCTTCCGCTGGGGATCGCGTACAGGCGTTCCGTTGCCCCGCCCGATCCCGCTCCTAGCACGCTTTGGTTAAACACCATCAAGCAATATCAAGAGGCTGAGCTTTGCTATGCAGGTAAAAAACAAGGAAGGCGTCTTTCAAAGAGTCAGACGCGACCCGAGCAAATCCGTTCTGGCATCGCATGTTTTTTTATAAATCGAAACGTTGTGCGGGGAGTGGGAGAAGGAAGGAGTAAGAGAGCGCCTGTACGCGCCTACTCAGCGGAGGGAGAACGGCGAACGGGCCTTTGCCCGCAATTCTTCGGCGAATCAGCATCGTGGGCCTTTCTTTGCGGGCGAGTTCGTCGGGCTCCCGGAGCGGACAGCCGTCACTTCCCTGCAAGCGTACCGAAGCGAACGGCTCCTTCCTTCTCCCACTCCCTCACCACCAAACGTTGTCGATGCCACGAAAAAAAGCTGTCCCGCTCACCATGTCTGGCTTTTGAGACAGCCCCTCTCGCTATTTTTTCTTTTTATTTCCCTTTTTTATTCCCGGACGATGTTCCGAGCGAGCAGCAGGATGCTCCTTTACCGGTACGAGCTCACCACGGAATAGTGTGCGCTCCGGCATCTCAATTCCAAGCTGCTTGGCAAGTTTGCCCGCCATAAACTTCTCTTTTGGCTCAAGCAGCGATACCGCAAGCCCGGATTTGCCAGCACGACCTGTCCGCCCCACACGGTGAATGTATCCTTCTGTATCAAGCGGCAGATCAAAATTAACAATATGCGCCACATCTTCTACATCCATGCCACGTGCGAGCAAATCAGTCGTCACCAGACAGCGGACCTGACCGCTGTGAAATTCCTTGAGTGCCTGTTCCCGATCCTGCTTGCGCGTTTCGCTATGAATCCCTGTGATGGACACGCCTTTGCCTTTGAGCCACGTTGTAATGTCGCCCACTTGATGCAGTTTTTTCACGAAAATAATCGTCCGGCCACTATCAAGCGCTTGAAGCAAGCGACGCAACGTTTCGAACTTTTCTCGTTCCGGTGTCACAAGGAAGCTGTGGGAAATCGTCTCCGGCAGGCGCGATTTGCCTGCGATGCGAATTACATGCGGCTTCTGGTCCGCCCACTCCTGTCCCCAGTTTTCTACCACAGAAGAGATCGTAGCAGAAAATACGGATAGCTGACGGTCACGTGGCGTCCGCTTCATAACCGCTTCCACATCGCGCATCATGCCCGCTTCAAGCATCTGATCCGCCTCATCAATCACTACAGTCTTTACCTCATGTGCCTTCAGCTTTTTCTTCTCAATCAGATCATGAATCCGACCCGGTGAGCCGACAATCACATGTGGCTTATCCTTAAGCTTCTCGATCTGACGCTTAATATCCACACCACCCATAATCACTTGAAAACGAATAGCACTGCCTTCACACAGTTCACTGAGAACCCGATGAATCTGCATCGTCAACTCGCGTGTTGGTGCAAAAATAATCGCCTGCGGCACAGAAGCCGACGTATTAATATGCTGCAAAAGCGGAAGCAGATACGCAATGGTCTTGCCTGTTCCTGTCTGTGATTCTCCAATGACACTGCGGCCTGCAAGCAGAAGCGGAATCGCCTGCTTTTGAATCGGTGTCGGTGTTATAATGTTTCGTTTAGTGAGTCCAGCAATCAAAAACGGTGCCAACTCAAACGCTGCAAAATCAGTCATGAATGTCTTCCTTCCTCAAGATGGATGGGCAAATGAATGGAGAATGTCGTCCCTTCTCCCTGCTTACTGCGAACGGCAATCTTGCCATGATGCCCTTCGATGATGTTTTTCACAATGGACAGCCCAAGACCTGTTCCGGCCCGGCCGCGCGTGCGCGCCTTGTCCGCCTTATAGAAGCGCTCAAATACAAACGCAAGATCTTCCGGCGAGATGCCAACACCTGTGTCGGATACTTCGATCGTGCAGCCATCTCCCTGCATGAATGTGCGCAATGTAATCGAGCCGCCAGTAGGCGTATGACGAATCGCATTATCAATTAAGTTCGTTAGCACTTGCTCCATGCGGTCCACATCAAAATAATAACTACCCTCTGATGCCTGCCAGTCAAGCTGCAGACTAATCCCCTGCTCACGGGCCACTCCATTGAACTTGCGGATCATTTTATCTTCCAACTGAAGCAAGTTCGCCAGTTCGATATTGAGCTGGATATGCCCTGCTTCCATTCGAGCAAGATCAAGCAGCTCGTTTACGAGACGCGACATACGCAACGACTCATCGTATATAATTTGTGCAAGTTCTTTCTTTTCTTCCTCAGACTGTGCAATATCATCGACAATCGCTTCGCTATACCCCTGTAGCATCACAAGCGGTGTGCGTAGCTCATGCGATACATTGGCCAGAAAATCCTTGCGCAATTTATCCAGGCGACGCTCCTCGGTCATATCACGCAGAACAGCTACCGCGCCGCGCACCTGTTCATTGTCATACAGCGGTGCCATGACGACGGCATAGATGTGCCCCTGTACCATCACATCCGAGATCACTTCCTGTTCGTTGCGCACAACTTGTTCAAAAATTGTCTGCATGGTCGGAGGCAGCTCTTTGTGTGTTAATTTCTCCGGTGGATCATCCACGCCTTGTTCATAACGCCACGTCTTAAGTATCCCATCTGCCGGCGGATTGGTTACAATGATTTCGCCGCGCCGATCAACCGTGATCACACCATCGACCATGCTCTTTAGCACCCCTGTGATTTGTTCCTTTTCACGGGAGAGTGCGACAATCAAATCATTTAGCTGAGAAGCCATATGGTTAAACGTATTGGCTAGATCACCCATCTCATCATTTGTCCGAATCGGAATCTGTGCGGAGAAATCTCCACGTGCGTATGAATCGGCCGCTTTTTTCATTTTGCGAAGCGGCTGGGTAATACGGCTAGACAGGAAAAAGGCAAAAAAGGTTGTTAGAATAATGCCGATCACTGCTGCATAAAAAATCAGCCACGTTGTTTTCTCCGTTGTCGCCCGCAACTCATCAAGTGTTTTATACATAATCAATTCACTATGAGGTTCCGGGGTATGAAGAGGGACCGATACAGCCAGGAATTCTTCCTTATGCTCAAACCCATCCGGCGGAGCTGCTACCGTAAAAAAGTCACGCGTAATGCCGATCTGACCATTGAATGCTTTTTTTAGTTCCGGGTGCTTCACAAGCTCCTGCACACGAATCTCAGGAATGGATCCCCCGGCATTCACAATCGGTTTACCCGCCAACTCACCCTTCGGCGTTACGATGACCATGCGTGTGTCATACACATCTACAAGCTCGCGTGCAATCGCAATGACACGATCATGATCCTCATACACATGGATGACATCGGCCATATTTTGTGCCATCATCTTCAGGTCTTCTGTGCGTTGTTTCTCATAGAATCCGTCAAGGGACTGCATAAGCGTCAGGCTGAGCGCAGTAAGCACAACCGCGACAAGCCCGATAATGGTAAGCCATAGTTTAAAAACGATCTGATTGTAAATCACTTATTTCGGCACCTCAAGCTTGTAGCCGATTCCCCACACGGTTGCAATCATGTTTGCAGCAACAGGAGACATGCGGTTCAGCTTCTCACGCAGGCGCTTAATGTGTGTATCAACTGTGCGCAAATCGCCGAAAAATTCATAATGCCATACATCTTTAAGCAAATCTTCCCGTGAAAACACGCGATCCGGATTACGTGCCAGATAGTAAAGCAGCTCGTATTCCTTCGGTGTCAGGCCAACTTCTTCCCCCGAGACAAGCACACGGTGCGCATCATGGTCAATCGAGAGCTCCGGGAAGACCAATACATTATTCGAGCTGTTCGGTGTTGTCAGGAAAGCGGTAGCAGAAGAACGCCGCAGCAGTGCCTTCACACGATACACTACTTCACGCGGGCTGAACGGCTTGACGACATAGTCATCTGTTCCGGATTCAAATCCCTGCACCCGATTTGCTTCCTCACCTTTTGCTGTCAACATAATGACTGGCGTCGCCTTCTGCTCGCGCAGACGCATGCATACTTCAATGCCGTCGATGCCTGGCATCATCAGATCAAGTAGAATCACATCATAGTCATTTGTAAGTGCCATATCAAGAGCGGTTTCCCCATCTTCCGCTTCTTCAATTACAAAATTCTCCCGTTCTAAATACATGCGAAGCAGGCGGCGGATGCGTTCTTCATCGTCCACCACGAGAACTTTCGCTTGCTGTTCCATATATTCTCACCTCTGTTAACAATTTCGCCATTTTTTATTTTACACTATTATGCGCCTGATGCGGGTAAATCGTACAAAATTATATGAAATTCTTACGTATGAAAACAAGCATTTGTTTTACCTTATAGACAGGGACACGTATTTTATTTTCGAGGAGGATTCTTTATGAAGAACTGGTCAACAAAACCATCAAGCCAGAGCACACATGAGCAAATAAAACAAGCACAACAGAGCAGTGTCATCGACACAGGCTCGACGGCCGCAGGCAAAAACCGTTCCATTCCCGTTCAGCGTCTAGAAGATAAAAGCCCGGACGATCTCGAATAGCACACTCAGTCCTATCCAACGCTTTGTGGAGGGGCGGAGAGAAGGCGCTTTGTCACTTCGTTACGCTCACGGGGAAGCAAGGACTGTCCGCTCCAGATGACAGACGAACTCGCCCACAAAAGGAGCCTGCGATGTATGTACACAGAAGCATTGTGGGCAAAAGCCCGTTCGTCTGCCACCCTCCGCTAAGCAGTCGCGTAAAAGCGTTCCATAACGCCTTCTTCTCCGCTCCTACCTAAGTTTGGATAGACAACTATCAAGCCTAATCAAGATATTGAGCTTCGCTATGCAGTATATTGTTCTTTCGAGCTATCCAGCAATCGCTGGATAGCTCTGTCTTAATAGAACGGTTTTTTGTTTTTGTAAACCAAAACATTGTTGGGGAGTGGGAGAAGGGAAGAGCAAGAGAGCGCCTGTACGCGATTACTCAGCGAAGGGAGAATGGCGAACGGGCCTTTGCCCGCAATTCTTCGGCGAGCGTGCATCGTGGGCTTTTCTTTGCGGGCGAGTTCGCTGGGCTCCAGGAGCGGACGGTATAGCTTCTCCGCAAGCGTACCCAAGCGAACGGCTCCTCCCTTCTCCCACTCCCCACCACACACTTCCGGTTTCACGACGAACAAAAAAAGCCGTCCCATTCTCACAGGACAGCCCCTCGCTTACGCATATGCATGCAACCCGGACAAAACAAGGTTGACGAATACCAGATTGAACATAACAACGATGAACCCAAGCACAGCCATCCATGCAGAACGTTCCCCCTGCCAGCCTCGCGACAGGCGCAGATGCAAATACACACTATAGAACAACCAGGTGATAAGCGCCCATACTTCTTTCGGGTCCCATCCCCAGAAGCGCCCCCATGCTTCCTGCGCCCAGATCATCGCAAAAATGAGCGCTCCAAGTGTAAAAATTGGGAACCCAATTGCAATCGCGCGATAGCTAATCTCATCTGCCAGATCCGGGTCAATCTCCTGTACCAAACGACTGAGCGGATGAGCCAGACGCTTTCGAAGCGTAAGACGAAGCAACACGTACAGAACAGTCCCACCGAATACCGACCAGATGACCGAATTAAACTTGTGCGCTGCCTGCTCTCCCTGCATGAAGCCCGGTGCCGCAAACAGTGGCCTCATCTTGCCTTCCGTCAGCAGCGTACCATCTTTGGGGCCCACAATCGCTGGCATGCTATATTTCATTTCCACATTCATGATCTGCCCTTTTATATCCGCAGGCGCTCGAAACACCGCCTCATAGCCGGTTATACGGAAGTACGTAGAAAGCAATACGAAACTGATTACCACAACCATGCACCACATAACGAATTCCAGCCAGCGGGCGGATTTGAGACTCTTCTCCGCATCGACTGTGCGAAGCAAATAGATTAGTCCCGCAGCGAATCCGATGGCGAATGCTCCTTCCCCAAGAGCGGCTGTCGATACGTGAATTTGCAGCCAATAGCTTTGCAATGCTGGAATCAGCGGCGTTACTTCGCTTGGAAAAACCGAAGCATATGCAATCAGAAGCACCGCAACCGGCATGACAAACATCCCTATTAGCGGTAGACGATAAATCAAGTAGATCCCAAGGAATGTCACGACCATCGCATAACCCAGAAACTGAGTGAACTCAAACATGTTACTCGTCGGAATATGTCCGCCGATGTACCAGCGGAGCCCGATAAAAGCCGTATGCGCTACAAAGCCGAGGACAGCGGATATATAGCCAAGACGTCCGAAACGCTTCGCGTGCGCTTTCGGATCACGATTACTAAAACGTTGCCCTGTCACCGATACAAAAAATAAAATCGTAGAAACACAATATAAAGTAAAAGCTGCGGTCAGCATCATATCGCTGATCCAAATAAGGTTGCTCATAATTTTCTATCCCCCTTCTCTAGCTGCGCGGCTGAAACAGTAATCTCTGCCGTATGGAGAATTTTAACGATCTCACTCTTAACACCAAACCAATTTTTGTTCGTATGAGCAGCAATAAGCAGGCGTCCTTCCACAACTTCCAACCAGATCCGACGGTGCTGCCAGTAGAACCCCATCACAAGCCCAACCATGCACACGCACGCCCCAAAGAAAATAATCGGCAAGCTCTTATCGACACGCACCATCAGACCCGTCACATCCACAAGGTCTGGCTTGGCAAATTCATATGTAACAACAGGCGGCTTGTTATCGGCTGTTAATGTACTTCCAAGAAAAATCCACTGCTTCTCTCCATTCGGTGTCTTGGGGGAGACCGTATTAATGACAAATGCGGGATTGTTCGGACTCGGTGTTTTGGTGATCGGTTGCTTGTGTTCATCCAATGCAAAGTCAGGGAAATACTGTAGTACTTGCACCTTCACATTATTGCTGACACGAATTTCAGATTGTGGTTTGTATAAATCAAGCCGTACCGTTCCAAGCGGAGCTTTCGTTGCCGTATCTAGCAGCTTCATATTAAGCGCTTCCAGATCATTTTCCTGTTCACCTGATTGGTATAGTAATAGTCCATCATGCTCTAGTGGATGGTTAACGCGAATTTCCGCTTTTTTCACTTCTTTTAACTTGGGTGCAGCTCCTGTGACACCCGCATTTTCATTCTCGTACAGAACGGCTGTCGTTTTGTATTCCTTGACGACCTTACCCTTTATGTCCAGCTTCTCCGGGAACTCATTGTCCTGATAATACACTTTGTCAAATCGTTCATTCTTCACGTAATATTTCGTCTCGGGAACCGGCTCGGTCTGCCCTTCCCGCACCCAGACGAACTGGTCAAGGTAAAAACCAGGGATGAGACGCATCAAGCATCCAACGAGAAACAGAATCAATCCGATATGGTTAATATACGGACCCCAGCGGCTAAAGCGCCCTTTCTCGCCCAGCAGAGCATTGTCCTCCTCCCGCACACCATAACGCCGTTTACCAAGTCCTCGCGTAAGAGCATTCAGCACTTCTTGTGGGTCCCGATCTCCGATATCGACCTCCGTACTCACTTTTTGGGCAGCCAGAAACGTATGATCACGCTTGACACGTTGCGCTTTAAGCGCACGGTACAACGGTACAACCCGATCAAGACTGCATACGATAAGCGAGATACCGATGCCAAGCAGAAGTGCAATGAACCACCAGGAGGAATATAAATGATGCAAACCCAGGCGATAATAGATCAAGCCGAGTGTCCCGTATGCCTCCTCATAAAATACGTCAGCAGGTTTCGGGACCGGTATGTATTGTTCCTGTGGAAAAATCGTCCCTATCGCGGATGCAATAAGCGTAAGTACAATCATAATGACCGCATTGCGGACAGACGAGAAAAAGCTCCAAATGCGATCCGCTATCGTTCTGCTTGATGCTTGCGACCGTCGCGCTGCACCTTCATAGCGCATATCGGCTGGCTGGCTGCTTACATCTTCCCTGGGCGCACCGCATGATTCACACAGCGATGGCCCCGGCGGATTGGCATGTCCACATGCACATTTTACGTTCTCTATCATGTATTCACCTTACCTTTTGGGAGCGATCTGCTGCAAGTTATCCCGAATCGTCGCAAGCGTCATACCGCCTTCTACTTTTTTATAAAGTGTGCCGTCCGGGTTTATAAAAAAGGACGTTGGCAGTGGTGTAATCTTGTAGCGACGACTGATCTCTTTAGATGGATCAAGCGCTACTGCAAGTGTATCAATCTGGTTCGTACGAAGGTACGAGGCAACGGTCACGTCTGCCTCCCCCGCATTAACCGCAATAACTTCGACATTTTTCCCTTTAAACTCAAGCGCCGCCTGCTGCAAAGCGGGCATCTCTTCCCGGCACGGCGGGCACCAGGTTCCCCAGAAATTAACAAGTGCTCCTTTTCCTTTCAAGTGACTGAGCTGTACAGTTGATCCTTGTACAGTCTGTGCGACAAAATCTGGAGCGGCATCTCCCGGCCCGATGGCATTTTGCTCCTTACCAAACGCATTATAAAACGTCCAGCCAACGGCAGCGAGTATAACCGCTAGCACGATGCCGCGTACTCCTCTACGCGCCCTCATGTTTCTCTCCTTTCATGCCACAACTTGACTCCTGTATATCATGCATAAATATTTATTTACATTTGTATTTATTCGTTGTAGAATAAATCTTACTTAATTGTAAGTCCCAGGCCTCTTTGCTCGGGATGTAAAGGAGTGTACGTAGTGATGATTCCGACAGATATGCAGTGGAATGCTCTGCTGCAGCGTCATGCAACGGTTACGGTTACGCTTGATGACCGTAAAATAACAGGCGATCTGTATAATGTAACTGACGAACAAGTTATTCTGATTGTTCAGGATAAAGAAGGCCTGTTTGAAGTACTCAACCGTGCAGACGTGCGCGACATGTCATGGTAATGGATATGTCCGATGCATAAATATGTTATGCGGCGGCGCTTATGTAGCACCGCCTCCCCCCCAAAAAGTGGCGAGAAATCAGCCATTTTTTTTATGCAGTTTTTCCACTTCAGCGGCTGTCAACACCCGGTATTCCCCTTCTTTCAACCCGGCAAGCGTCAGAAATCCAAGCCGCACCCGTGTAAGCTGCATAACCGGATGGCCCACTGCTTCGCACATGCGCCGTACCTGTCGGTTGCGCCCTTCATGAATAGTCAGACGCAATGTGCTTGTTCCACGACGAGCATCGGAAGCGAGACACTCCGCTTCTGCTGGAGCTGTCATCCCGTCTTCCAGCATAATGCCTTCTCGAAGCTTCCGGAGCGCTACGTCATCTATCCGTCCTCGGACAACCGCCTCATACACTTTATCCAATTCATACCGTGGATGCGTGATATAATTGGCAAATTCACCATCATTCGTAAGCAGCAGCAGACCCGACGTATCATAGTCAAGCCGACCAACCGGATAAATACGCGCGCCTACCCCTTTCATCAAATCAAGCACCGTCCGGCGCCCCTGCGGATCTGTCACAGACGTAATATATCCCGTCGGCTTATATAATAGAAAATATACGTGTTCCTCACGAGCAATCGCAAGGCCGTCTACTTCAATCCGATCACACTGTGGATCAGCCTTGTATCCAAGCTCACGTATCACGTCTCCATTCACCCGGACGCGCCCTTCCGTAATCAACTGTTCGCATTTACGTCGGGATGCGACCCCCGCTTGCGCCATAATCTTCTGTAATCGTTCCATCTGGTAGTATCATCCTCCCCTACCATCATACCCGCTCCTGTTCTGCTGTACAACTTACCTGTGCAATATCCGTATGTTTTGTTGTGAAATCGAAAGTTTTGGGGAGGGGGTGGGAAAAGGAAGGAGCCGTTCGTTTGGGTACACTTGCAGGGAAGGGGTGACTGTCCGCTCCGGGAGCCCAGTGAACGCGCCCGCAAAGAAAGGCCTACGATGTTAATTCACCGAAGTGTTGCGGGCAAAGACTCGTTCACCGTTCTCCCTCCGCTGAGTAGGCGCGTACAGGCACTCTCTTGCTCCTTCCTTCTCCCACTCCCCGCACAACGTTTCAGTTTATCAAAACCCACTCGACACCAGAATGGATTTGCTCGATAGCGACTGACTTTTTGAAAGACCGCTTCCTTATTTTTTACCTGCATAGCAAAGCTCAACGTCTTGATATTGCTTGATGATGTTTAACCAAAGTGTGCTAGGAGCGGGATCGGGCGGTGCAACGGAATGCCTGTACGCGACTCCCTAGCGGAAGGGGGCAGTTACTACTTCTCCGTAAGCGTACCGAAGTGACGAGGCCCCGTCCGACCCCGCTCCTCCACCAAACTTTGGCGAAAACACACAGCAAAAAACCTCCGTACAAAGTTGTTGTACGAAGGTTTATCCAAATATAAGCGAGACAATACATACGGAAGCAATGACCCCAATCAAGTCAGATAATAACCCGACTTTGAGTGCATATTTCGTGCGCGTAACTGCCACTGCACCAAAATAGACGGTCAGCACATACAAGGTTGTATCCGTGCTTCCCTGAATGGTACTTGCCAGACGTCCAATATACGAATCCGGGCCGTACCTGGCAATGAGGTCTGTTGTAATCGCAAGCGAACCTGTTCCCGTGACCGGGCGCAGCAGAGAAAGCGGCAGCACTTCCGCCGGGAACCCGACTGCATCTAGTGCGGGCCGGAGCGCTTTTGTCAGCAGATCGAGCGCTCCTGACTCCCGGAATACGGTAATGGCTACCATCATGCCAACTAGATGTGGCATCAGGCGGATGGCTGTACCGAAACCGCCTTTCGCGCCGCTGACGAATGTATCATACACCGGTACTCTTTTATACAGTGCATACACTAACACGTAAGATAAAAGCGCCGGAATGGCCCAGATCGATAACTGAGTGACCAATGCATACACAGCTTACCGTCTCCTCTCACGCCGCTGATACCAGCGGTCAATTATGATGGCAGCACACGTCGCAATGAATGTCGCCACGAGCGTTACGCCTACGATATCAGCCGGATTCGCAGAATTATAATTCATGCGGATCGCAATAATCGTCGTCGGAATAAGGGTCATACTTGACGTATTCAGTGCAAGCAACGTACACATCGCAGGCGTCGCTGTTTTCGGGTCCGGATTGAGCTTCTGTAGCTCCTGCATTGCCTTAATGCCCATCGGTGTCGCCGCATTGCCAAGCCCGAACAGATTGGCAGTCATATTGGAGAGAATATAGCCGAACGCTGGGTGATCTTTTGGAATCGTCGGGAACAGCCAGCGGGCGAGCGGGCCAAGCAGATGTGCCATTTTATTCAACAATCCCGCTTCTTCTGCGATTTTCATCACCCCCATCCAGAAGATCAAAATGCTGATCAAACCAAATGTCACCGTTACCCCTGTTTTCGCGCCTTCAAATACCGCCTTGTTCACCGCCTCCACCTTGCCATTCACAAAAGCGACGGCAATTCCTATCAGAATCATTCCAGCCCAGATGTAGTTAACCATCTACACCCCTCCTAACAGCACCTGCCAGAATCTCTCCCAGTTCGCCGCAAACCGATGCTCCACTGCCTGGACGAACGTTTCTTGCACAAGGGCAAGCGGTACTCGTCCAATTACATCGCCACGCAAGGTTAGCTCCGCATACGGCTGCTGAATGTTACGCACAATGCGCGCACTCACCTGTTTCTTCTCTCCCGCTGCAAGCGGATAGGAAAAAGCACGCGTGCTATAATAAGCCAGCACCCCATTGTCCTGCTTCTCTTCTCCAAGCCGGGTTTTCTCTTGAATGAGATTCGTTAGAGGATAATTCGCAAATCCGTAATCCATCCAGCTCATCGAATCATTCCAGTCCTGTGGCGCATTCAATACAACAATGGCAAGCTGTTGACCATTCCTTGTAGCAGACGAGGAAAGACAGCGCTTCGCGATTTTCGTATACCCGGTTTTTACCCCATCAGCTCCTTCATATAGGCGAAGCATTTTATTTTTGTTAAGCAACTTGCGGTCCCACTGTTCCCCTTCCCACGGGATGTGTTTGACCTGGGTGGAGACGATTTTTTGGAATTCCGGGTTGCGTAGCGCATACGCGGTCAGAAGTGCCATATCATTGGTAGTCGAATAATGGTTGTCACTGTCGTCGAGTCCGTGCGGATTTGTAAAATGACTAGAGCGCATCCCGATATACTGCGCCTTCTCATTCATCATGCGGGCAAATCCGTCCACCGAGCCGCCGACATGCTCAGCAATGGCAACCGCCGCATCATTGCCAGAACGAAGCATGAGTCCGTACAGCATGTCTTCCATTTTCATTTTTTCACCGCGCTTCAAGTAAATGGAGGACCCTTCCTTGGCGTAGGCTCCTGGTGGCGTTGTCACGATTTCCTGACTGTTCCCTTCTTCAAGCGCTACGATTGCGGTCATAATTTTTGTCAGGCTGGCGATACGCATCCGTTTATCGCCTTGCTTCTCGGCAATGATTCGGCCAGACGCTACATCGATAAGCGCCGCTGTTTCGGCCGAGATCAACGGCGGTCCGTCTGGTGCTGCTGATACGCCCGTTACAGGCAAACTTATTAAAATCGTAATGAGTAATAAAACAAGCTTTTTCACTCCGATCCTCCTTGTCCGCATCGTTATCGGTTGTCCTAGTAGATATGTATATGGGACAGGGTCGAGTTTAAGACTATTTTGTAGAATCGAGCAAACTTGGTGGGCGAGGAATAAAAAAAGACCGCCCATCTGGACGGTTATTGATTCGATAGTATGTGCTTTATATCTTTTATTTCTGCTTCAGCCTAGAAAGCTACAGGTGAAGAAAATCTGCAAAAGTTTGATAAATTAAGAACAAATTTAATCCTAAAATCAGTATAGCGGAAATGATGGATAATACCGTTACTTTTTTGGAATTCACAAGAACTCCCATGATCTCTTTCTTCCTAGTAAAGTAAATCAACGCAATGATAGGAGCAGGAAGTACAATGCTTAATATCACTTGACTGATTATAAGAGTTTGCGTTGGATCAACACCTAAAGCAACAATGATAATAGTCGGTAACATGGTAATGACTCGCCTGAGCCAAAGAGGAATCGAAAATCCGACAAATCCTTGCATGATGACTTGCCCTGCCATCGTTCCTACAACCGAACTTGAGATCCCAGAACAAAGTAAAGAAACTAGGAACACACTCGCTGCTGCAGATCCCAATAATGGAGTAAGTGTGTGGTAAGCAGACTGAATATCTGCAACCTCGGTATGGCCCTTTCCGTTAAAAACGGAGGCAGCCATATACATCATGGCAAGGTTAACAAAGCCTGCAAAAGATAACGCAATAATGACTTCTTTCGTATTAAATTTGTAAATCTTGATTCTTTCTTCATCATTACGTGGTACAATCCTGTTTTGCGTTAAGCTAGAATGAAGATAGATCGCATGAGGCATTACCGTTGCGCCTATAACTCCTACAGCTAACATTATACTATCCGCGTTTCCTAGCCATGGTACAACACTATGGTATACGACTTGACCGAGGTCTGGTTTGGATAAGAAGGTTTCTACAATATAACAACCCCCGATCATGAGGGCAAACCCGGCAATAAATTTTTCAAGTGGTCGAAATCCATAGCGATCCAACATGAGTATGAGATATGTGGCAATGCCTGTAAGAAATGTTGCATACAGCATCGGTATACCAAACAACAAATTTAAACCGAGAGTTGCGCCTAAAAATTCGGCTAAATCAGTTGCCATCGCTGCAAATTCTGATATTACCCACATGGTATAGGAAAGCCATTTCGGAAAATGGTCTCGACACAATTCCGATAGATTTTTCCCCGTTGCAATTCCCAGCTTTGCGGACATGTTTTGTAGTAGCATTGCCATTAAATTTGCTACTACTACTACCCAAAGCATTTTATACCCAAACTGAGATCCACCTTGGATATTTGTAGCGAAATTACCCGGATCAATATAGGCAATTGATGCAACAAATGCTGGTCCTAGAAATGGTAGTAACGCCCGTATCCCCTTACGCTGCCCAGAAAGCGAAGCACGGGCAGCTTCTATTGTCTTATCCACTTTATATGGTGGATTAGGGTGAATTTCTGCGCTAGAAGTATCCATAGAATTCACGTTACCCTTCCCCTCCTATTTTCATAAATCATCTTTCTTTAGACAAATTAATTTTCCCCAGTGCAAAATTGATTTTATAATGCTCTATACTATTACCTTGGTGCCCAAAAGTTGCTTGTATCACAATATTTTTACCAAGGGAAACTTTTATGGAGGAAAGTACAAGTATTTAAACGAGTGATAAAGTTAGCTATTTTTTCGATTAAAAAGTTTCCCATGTGCAAATTATATGCTCTAAGGAAACAAAATGCAACTATAATATTGCCCAGCAGTTTCGGTAACGAAATCAAATGACTGCTGAACCGGTTGTCTATGATACGGCGTAAAGTCATTCATAGTCATCAGATCTTGCTGAATCGCAACACCATTGCTCTCTTTTCAGGCTTGAAAGGTACGATGTCTGTCAGGATAGAACCGAAATACAGGTGATTAAACGTGGAAGGAACTAAACTCCAAATGGTAATGGCCAATGGACATCCCTGTACTCGATGACGATTCTGTCTATGAATAGTTTGATGCCGCTTATGTGCCCTCTCTCAAAAATTTTAAAGAATTTCTCGCTTAAATTAGAGGGAAGATGACTAGCCCTTACCACATAACCTTCCGTATAGTCTATATAAACTGGCACGTTACTAGATGGATGATGTCCTTCTATACACAGTAATCGCTATAGGTTCAGAAAAAGTTTCGATTCTCTTAATAAGGAATCTTATTATTTTGCTCACCCTAGTTGCCATTGTATGACTGAAATTATTGCATGAAATATGAATTATAGAGAAACGGAAGATAACGAAGGTCATGATTCTAAAAGAAAGACCGATAGGAACTGAACATATTGAGGATGAAATGAAAGATTTGCAAACGAGGAATAGGTTATATATTTTAATACATGTCATGATGTACGTACAGAAAAATCAAGGAAATATTGTACTGGCATGATTAGGGTTATGGTTGTTAGTAGTGAAGAAAGCGACTCATTTGGCACTGGGTAGCCCCCGCCTGTACTGCTTTGCCATTGTCTTATTCCTTCAATTTTGGGCATACAAAAAAAGGCTCGTTCCTCCTCATCGTTCAAGTTAGAATAAGCCTTTGAAAGTTTATCAAGTATGTCTGTCAAGTTGTTTAGTTTTTGATTTGTTGGTTGCATTGTACAGTCTTGTTGTTGGGGATGTAAATTAATTTACATCCCCCCTCAAATACCTCAACACTACAGAATTTTAGATAATTTTGCACCCTCAAACTTATTACCCCACCCCCTATTTTCTTCTATAGAGGATTTCAAAAATGGTTCAATATCTGGTAATGGAAAGTTGTTAATGATCATGAAATTGATAAGTCTCTCCAAATTTTTCAGACTACTTTCACCATATCCTTCAATTACAGTATAAACATGGCTGATACCAAGATCATAGATAGCTCGTAGTAAGGTATCAATTGATTCATCAATATTTTGATATAAGTTATACAAATATACAAATTCATCTTTACTCAACCGCTCAAACTCTTCTTCTTCGTAGGCTTTAAATTCGAGTAAATTCTCAGGAATTAATTCAACTGCTACATCATTCCAATCATCTAAGTATTGTATACTAGTGAACTCCCATAAATAGTTCAAAACGACCCGCCAATCATTAAGATCATATTTTAAGGCTATAAGTGCGTTCTCAAAACAGCTAATTCCATATGCAACTCTACCTCTGAATGAAATATGTTTAAATTTTTCCATGTTCATAATTATTAGTCTCCTTTATTTACACCATCCGGTTAATGCACCTACAACATTTCCTTTAAAAGTAAATGTACAGTTTTCACAAGCCTTTTTTGCTGCTCCAAACTCGTTTGTAGTTGTTTTAATTGTGTATAAATATAAATCACTTACTTTAGCACCTTTATTTAGAGCTTGATTTACTGCATCTACTTCTGCACAATTCCCTACCGTATATTCATTAAGAGAATTTTTTGGCAATAATCCTGTTTGGTCTTTGCCTCCAAATAACACAGCGTTTCTTTTATCTCCACTAAGCTGTATTTCTTTATTCATTCCATAATAATATTTCCCTGTTTTTGCGTCAAAAGCTACAGCAGCTGTATTGAAATTATCCTTTTTCCTTTTCGAAGGAGCTAACTTTTTCTACATGTTTGACCATTCTGTAACAGCATCAAGTAATTCTTCATCAGAAGGTAACTTAGGTTTACCATTACCCGTCCCCTGAGTAGCTTCAGACGCTCCTTACAGATGTACCGAAGAACGTCTTCTCTTCCTCACTAACCTTACTAGAATCCATGAAAAAAGCTGCCTTACGCCTCGTAGTTAAACGACTTGTAAAACAGCTCCTAAAATTACAGCTTACTCTCAAATTCTATAGCTTCACTGCTATATATACAAAGCTTATTGTGAGCGAGTTAGAAAGTTCCTGAAGCAACCGTCACGACTCCTCCAAACATCAAGCACCTTTTTGAAGATGATACGTACACATCACTGTGTCTCATCCTTGCGATAGAACAAGTATGCCTCCTCGGCCATCTCGTCTCCTTCAACTGGAAACTCCGGTGCCGGGGGCAGTTCGTCAAGGCTTCTTAACCCAAAATATTCGAGGAACTCTTTCGTCGTACCATACAAAATCGGCCGCCCGATCGTATCCGCACGCCCGACTTCGCGGATTAAACTCTTACTTGTCAGCCTAGCAATCGCCCGCTCACACTTCACCCCGCGAATCTCTTCAAGTTCCACCCGCGTAATCGGCTGCTTATACGCCACAATCGCCAGCGTCTCCAGCGCTGCCTGTGACAAGCTCGCATGTGAAGGGCTCTGTACCATTTTCTCAAAATACGGCGCGTATTCCGGGCGAGTCGTAAACTGATACGCCTGCGCAATCTCGACAATCTGTAAGCCGCGCTGCTGTTCCTGATAGTCCCGCTTCATCTCGTCCATCAATGCCGTCACTTCATGCAGTTCGAGATCAAGAATGGCTGCAATCTGCTTCGCCTCCATCCCCTCATCACCAGCAACAAACAAGAGCCCTTCCACAATCGCTTTTAGCCGTTCTACATCTACCATGCCGCATCCCCCTACATCGCTGACACCATAATCTCGTCAAACAATCCGCTCTGTTCACATACAATGTCGTGTGTTTTCATCAGTTCAAGAATCGCGAGAAAAGTCGTCACAATCTCGACTTTAGACGTATGGTTCGCAAGCAACTCCGAGAATGGGACCGGCTTTAGCGTGAGATGCAGTGTCGCACGAATCTCATCCATCCGGTCACCAATCGAGATCTCGTCTCGCTGTACCTTCACGCTACTTTCCCGCTCCCCACGTTCCACCCGCTTAAGTGCTTTTTGCAGCGCATCCACTAGGTCATAAATCGTCACGTTCGAGATTGCATGATCTTCTTCCGGAATGAAGTGCGACAAATCTTCTGCCGGACGGGTAAAGACTTGCGTCTGTTCGCGCTCCCGCTCCCGAAACATCTCCGCGAGCTGCTTGTACTTTTTATATTCGAGGAGCCGCTGCACAAGTTCTTCGCGCGGGTCCTCTTCTTCGTACTCATCCATCTGCCAGTCGTCAAACAGTGGTTCCTCCCGACGCGGCAGTAATAGCTTGCTTTTAATCGCCAGAAGTGTAGCCGCCATCACAAGGAACTCGCTTGCGACATCAATCTGCAGCTCTTGCATAACGTACAAATGATTCATATATTGATCCGTTAACTCAACCATCGGAATGTCGTAAATATCGACTTCCGCCCGCTCAATTAGATGAAGCAGCAGGTCAAGTGGCCCTTCAAACGTATCCAATTTAATATCAACGGCCATAGTCAGCGCCTCCTTCCATTAACCAAGAAGGGACAACATTGCCTCCATCACCCATTGGTATGGCTGATAGATCAGGAACCCGAGTCCCGGCAGGAAAACGAGTAGCAGAAGCGCAAATGTTCCGTATGGTTCAATTTTATCAAAAAACCGATCAAAGCGATTCGGTAGTAAATAGCGTAAAATTTTTGAGCCATCAAGCGGAGCGATCGGCAGCATGTTGAACACAAACAGTGCCACATTAATCATAAAACTCCACTTTACTGTTTCTCCTACAAGTCGGGCAGCCCAATCCGGCCACGCAGCCGTTATATTCGTAGTGGCAAGCACCCACATTACCCCCATGAACAGGAACGCTAGCACCAAATTCATTAACGGTCCCGCAAGCGATACCCAGACCACACCGAGACGACGATTTCCTCGGAAATGAAAGGCATTAAACGGCACTGGACGTGCCCAGCCGAACGGTCCAAACAAAATAAGAAGCATTCCGAACGGATCGACATGGCTGATCGGATTCAGCGTCAGTCGCCCTTCGTTTTTGGCGGTCGGATCGCCAAGCTTATACGCCACAAATGCGTGGGCCCATTCGTGCACCGTAAACGCGATCACAAACGCGATAATGCGGAACAAAAGCGTATTCAAATCAAAATTGAACAACCCGTTTTCCCCCGTTCCCTAGTAAACTGCACTTCATTCTATCATACGCCCGCATACCCGGCAATTGTTCTATGAAGATAGAGGGGGGAGAACTACACTAAGAAAAAAGAGACCATCTTAGTCGCCACGTTTCAGCTTCTAAGACAGCCTCTTCATCTAATTAATATTATCCAAACGCACGCGTCAGATTCGCCATCTCAATCGCTGCTGTCGCCGCTTCCCAGCCTTTATTACCCGCTTTCGTTCCCGCACGTTCAATTGCCTGTTCAATCGTATCCGTCGTTAATACACCGAAGATCGTCGGAACGCCAGTGTTCATGCCAACTGCCGCCACTCCTTTTGCTGCTTCACTGCACACATAGTCAAAATGCGGAGTCGAACCACGAATAACCGTACCAAGTGCGATCACCGCATCATACTTACCGGACTCAGCCATTTTTTTCACGATAATCGGAAGCTCGAATGCACCTGGCACCCACGCAACGTCTACCGCATCCTCTGCTACATCGTGGCGTTTCAGTGCATCCAATGCCCCACCGAGCAGCTTGCTTGTAATAAATTCATTAAAACGACCGACTACGATTCCTACTTTTAATCCAGTTCCAACGAGATTTCCTTCATATACGTTTGCCATCATATATTCCCCCAGTTCGTTTATAGATGAAGCAAGTGACCAAGCTTCTGCTGTTTCGTGCGCAAATAACGTTCATTCGCTTCGCCTGCTGGCATCTGAATCGGTACCCGCTCGACTACCTCAAGTCCGTAGCCTTCAACACCTTTAATTTTGCGCGGATTATTGGTCAGAAGCCGAATCTGCCGGACACCTAAGTCTGCCAAAATTTGTGCACCAATTCCATAGTCGCGCAAATCTGCCGGGAATCCGAGCTTCTCGTTCGCTTCGACCGTATCATATCCTTCATCCTGCAGCTGATACGCACGCAGCTTGTTAATGAGACCAATCCCGCGCCCCTCCTGCCGCATATATAGCAGAACGCCGCTGCCTTCCGCTTCAATCTGCGCGAGTGCTGTATGAAGCTGCGGGCCGCAATCACAGCGGAGCGATCCGAATACATCGCCAGTTAGACATTCAGAATGCACGCGCACAAGCGTCGGCGTATCTTCACGAATCTCGCCTTTCACAAGTGCGAGATGCTCCTTGCCATCCGCTTCATTCGTATACGCGACCACACGGAATGTCCCATATTCAGACGGAAGCGTCACATCAACTTCCCGCTGAACAAGCGTGTCATGACGCATCCGGTAGCGAATCAATTCCGCTATGGTGATCATTTTCAGATCAAGTTCGGCTGCTAATACTGCCAGATCGGGCACACGCGCCATCGTGCCGTCTTCATTCATGATTTCGCAAATCACCCCTGCCGGATACGCCCCACACAAGCGAGCAAGATCAACCGCCGCTTCTGTATGTCCAGCTCGACGCAATACGCCACCTTTGCGAGCCACAAGTGGGAAAATATGGCCTGGACGGCGAAAATCTTCCGCTTTCGTTCCCTTCTGTAGCAGTGCTTGTACGGTATGCGCCCGCTCAAACGCCGAGATTCCGGTCGTTGTCGTCACTTCATCCACCGAGACCGTAAAGGCCGTACCATGACGATCTGTATTCTGTCCGACCATCGGGGCAAGCTCTAACTCTGCCGCCCGCTCTTCCGTGATCGGCACGCATACAAGCCCGCGCCCGTGCGTTACCATAAAATTAATCATTGCCGCATTCGTCTGCTCGGCAAGCGCGATGAAATCTCCTTCATTCTCCCGGTCTTCATCGTCGACGACAATAACCGGCTTGCCCTGTTTCAAATCGCTAAGCGCCTCTTCAATCGTATGAAACATCCGCTGTTCCCCCTCTATAAAAATCCATGCTCCGACAAGAAAGATTCCGTCAGCGTACTCGACTTTTGTTTCTCTTCCCGGAATGTCAAAAATCGCTCGATATATTTGCCAATCATATCGCACTCCAGATTGACTGCACTTCCGGCTTGCTTATGCATAAGCACCGTTTGCGCAAGCGTATGCGGAATAACGGATACCGTAAACGTATCGTCCGTTACCGCCACAACCGTCAGGCTGATGCCATCAATGGCAACGGAGCCTTTCGGGATGATGTAGCGCAAAGCCGCATCCGGTGCCTGAATCTCAAACAAAACGGCATTGCCGTACGGCTTGCGAGATGCGATCATGCCCGTTCCGTCTACATGCCCGGATACAAAATGCCCGCCAAACCGCTCACCTGCCGCAAGCGCCCGCTCCAGGTTCACTGGATCACCCGGCGAAAGTTGACCAAGTCCGGTACGCGCAAGCGTCTCTGGCATGACGTCAGCGGTGAACGTCTCCCGTGTATATGATGTTACTGTCAGACATACGCCGTTAACCGCAATGCTATCGCCTATTTTTACTCCCTTAAGTACGGTCTGCGCCCGAATCGCAAGCACCGCCGCTTCCGGTGCGCGGCGAATACTCGCAAGCGCTCCAACTTCTTCAATTAGTCCTGTAAACATGGCCGCTCCTTCCACACCGGATACCCGGAGATTTTTAGATCAACTCCGACCGTCTCCACCTTGAGATCTGCCAGATCAATCGCGTCAGCCATCTGCTCTACTCCGATTCCGCCAAACGGTGTCGGGGCGAGATGGCCCGCCACAAGCTTCGGAGCTACATACGTAACCAGCTTGTCTACAGCACTTGCTGTCAGAAACGAAGCATTCACCTCGCTGCCGCCCTCGACCAGAAGCGAGGTAATTCCTTCCTCCCCAAGTACCCCAAGCATGGTTTCAATATGGACTCGTTGCGTCATCCCAGTCGAAAAAACGCGCACCCCCATCGCTTCGAGCACCGTCCGCTTCTCCTGACTGGCACGGTCGGTCGTAAACACCCATACCGGCGCTTCCCCGTCTGTCAGCATCCGTGCTGTATCCGGGATACGAAGTGCTGTATCCAATACAATCCGCACCGGATTGCGGCCTTTTTCCTCCGGCAGTCGAGTCGTCAGCTGCGGATCGTCCGCAATCACCGTGCCCACGCCAACAAGAATCGCATCATGCTCATGCCGCATCTGGTGTACATCCAGCCGCGCTGCTTCGCCCGTAATCCAGCGACTGCTTCCGGTCTGTGTCGCTACTTTTCCATCAAGTGTCATCGCCGTCTTAATCGTCACAAACGGTCTTTTTTTCGTAATATACGTGAAAAATACTTCATTCAACCGCTTCGCCTCTTCCTCACACACACCGCAGGTCACGGAAATACCCGCTTCCCGAAGACGAGCAACTCCTTGACCTGCCACAAGTGGATTCGGATCAGACGATGCAATCACGACAGATGCGACACCGCTCGCAATCAACGCATTCGCACACGGCGGGGTACGCCCGTGATGGCTGCACGGCTCCAATGTCACATACGCAGTGGCCCCACGCGCCCTCTCTCCTGCCATACGGAGTGCTTGCACTTCCGCATGTGCTTCCCCTGCCCGCAAGTGTGCACCCATCCCGACGATTTCTCCACCTTGGACAATCACACAGCCAACAAGCGGATTCGGGCTCGTCTGTCCACGTGCTGCTTCCGCAAGCGTAAGCGCCAGCTTCATATACGTATCATGCCCCATCTGTCCCTCACCTCTTCTGTCAACATAAAAAAGCCCTGAAGCGACTCACCGCTTTCAGGGCATATTATCAGAAAAAAGATATATCGATATTCAGGTAGCACAAATACAATTGCTGTATCTGATTCGTTCCCATGCCAAATAAATCTGCACCTATAACGCTAACAGAAAGCAGCAGGTATTGTGCTCAATACCAGATCGATCCTTCTCCCATCCAGACTATACTGTCGGTCCCGGAATTGCACCAGGTCAGCATTGGTTCAGACGAACCGCAGCTCACGGACTGAAGGGGCATGTCCCCCTATCACCGCCGGTCGGGAATTTCACCCCGCCCCGAAGGATATTACGTATGAAAATGTAGGTTTAGTATAAATCAAGAGACTGCGTCTGTCTACTTAAAAGTTAGAAAAGAATAATAACTCCAAGACAAAACAAAGACTGTGTTAGTTATCATTGTACGACAACTAACACAGTCTTTTGCGGCATTATTCTTCGATTACTTTAACTTCTTTCATTGCGTCACCCTGTTTGATCGCATCTACATAATCCATGCCTTCGACAATTTTACCGAATACAGTGTGAATGCCGTCAAGGTGTGGGAACGCATCATATGTGATGTAGAACTGACTTCCGCCTGTATCTTTACCAGCATGTGCCATAGCCAGAACGCCACGCTCATGCTTGTGCGGGTTGCCTGCTGTTTCGCATTTGATTGTGTAACCAGGGCCGCCTGTCCCTGTTCCTTGCGGGCAGCCGCCCTGTGCTACGAAGCCCGGGATGACACGGTGGAATGTCAGGCCGTTGTAGAAGCCTTCGTTTGCAAGTTTTTCGAAGTTAGCTACTGTGCCCGGCGCTTCTCCATCGTGCAGAAGAACTTTTACCTGGCCGCCTTTTTCAAGATCAATAACAGCATATTTACTCATATGTAAGTACCCCTTTCAGTAAATCAAGTATGTATAGTTATACCTCTCGATTATACGCTATACACAGAGAAAAAGAAAATGTCTGCTAGTTCTCTCTGATGAAAAACAGGTGCGCCGGGCAGCGGCAGTCAGAAGAACCGAATCTTCGCACCGGAATCTCCCCCTTTGCTTCTTCCATGAGCCGGGCAAGCAGTCCGCATTCGCCTTCCGCACCAGGATACGTCTGCACGTCGACAATGTCCATATACGGACGCACATAATCAAAATGCCAGCGCATCATTTTCTCCATCCGCATATGCCGCTCTACCCTGGCTCGAATATTCCGTTTCGCGCTCCCGACATATACGTATAGTCCGCGCATGAACAGAAATGTCCCCAGCTTTCCGACCGTAATCTCTGTATCATCCCGCAAATACGCTTTAATATAATACAGCGTATGCTGCTCATCGATTCTCACATTCATTCTCCTTACCATCCTTTTGCCTAATATAATGAAAATATTACATAAAATTAACTGTAAGTACACATAAAAATCCCTAATTATTCATTAATATAGTAACTATTATTATAAGCCCATTTGCCTGTATGTTACTGTTATTATACTGGAGGAGTGTACGTAAGGATGAGAATCAAGACAAAGCTTATTGTCGGCATTAGCATGCTGTTTATTTTCAGTGTAAGTATGGGGATTCTTGCGGTTATAGAAAACAAAAAAACGCAAGTCTCGTACAACAATGTTTTGAAAAACAGGGAAGATGTACGGTATTACTTGAAAAACATCCAATATAGAATTGTAGGTATTTCTAATGATGAACGGGCGTATTTACTTACAGGGGATAACCAGTTCAAAGATGAGACCGAAAAAAAGATAACGGATATAAAAGAATATCTATCGATTATTAAAGGACGAGGGTTAAACCCAGATGAACGTGAAGCCATCAGTAACCTGGAAAACGGAATCCATGCTTTTCTAGCAGTAAGTACTGTAGTAAAAAACACGTATGAAAAAGATAAACATAAAGCCCTTCAACTTCATCTTACCGATGAACGAGATGTGCGAAAGAAAACGATGGATCCGACTATTAACAAAGCAGTCGAATTAATAGACAAGCATACCGCCATGGATCTAGACAAAATAAATAAAAGTAATTTTGTAACGAATGCCATTTTGCGGACTCTTGTTCCCGTATCTGTAATTTTTGGTCTGATTGTGATGATTCTTTTACTACGTTCGATTAAACCTCTTGAATTGTTACAAAATGAATTTAAAGCGATCGCCAATGGGGATTTAACGCAACCTCTCGACATAAAATCAAAAGATGAAATTGGCGAATTATCCAGGTCAGTCAATGCAATGATTGAAAATTTGCGTTCTGCCATTTCGACCATTAACAACTCTTCCCATCAAGTATCAGCTGCGGCAGAGGAGCTGTTGACAAGTTCCGAACATACCCATCAGGCGACCGAACACATTACGATAACGATTGAGGAGTTAGCATCAGGTACGGATAAACAGGTACAAAGTGTAGAAGAAACATCCCAAATAGTCGATGAGATGTCTAGTCGTGTGCAACAAATTTCGATTCGCACCCAAGATGTTTCTACTACTGCCACCCATGCTCTCGAAAAGGCGATGGAAGGAAATCAGGCGATACAAACGACGATTCAACAAATGAATTCCATAAGCGAAACAGTGGAAGGTTTCACACAAAAGATCAAGGAATTAGGCGAACGTTCAAATGAAATCGGGGAAATTGTCGAGGTGATCACAAGCATCGCAGGTCAAACGAACCTGCTCGCTCTAAATGCTGCGATTGAAGCGGCACGAGCAGGGGAGCAGGGAAAAGGGTTTGCGGTAGTGGCGGATGAAGTTCGTAAATTGGCAGAGCAATCAGCCCAATCTTCTGAACAGATTGCCAGGTTAATCACAGGCATCCAGGTAGATACAAATGCAGCAGTTATCTCTACAGAAAATGTAACAAAAGAAGTGGAAGAGGGAATTCATGTTGTCCATATAACCGGGGAGTATTTCAAGCAAATCGAAAATGAAATTGACCAGGTTGCAAATCAAATCAAGGACGTTTCAGATTCGGTTCGTCAAATATCGCTTGGTACCGATCAGGTTGTTTACTCCATAAATACGGTTACGGGAGTGGCAGAGGTAGCAGCTTCCAGAACACAAAGTGTATCTGCCGCTACTAAGGAGCAATTTGTCTCGATAGACGATATTATTTCGGCCGCCACGTCTCTTTCTAAGATGTCAGAAAACTTACAAACGTTGATTGAGCGGTTCAAGGTTTAAGCAGAAAATAAGAAAAGGTACATGGTGCATTTGCTCCATGTACCTTTTCCATTCCTTTGACTCTTTTGGATACACGAGGAATATTTGGATTACCTACCAGTATAGCAGGACAAAAATGATCGGAAGTACAGTAGACAGCTTTTTTCATGTACACAGTATAAAACAACCTCGCAAAATCAAGGGATTTGTCCTTTTCTTAGGAATGTATCTTTTATTTTTTACGGCGTAACAATAATTCGAGTTCCTCGAAGGTTTCTACTGTTTGTGCTAGTTCCCATATTTTATCTAAGTTACCGAATCCTCTTAGGACATACTGGTTCCACAAACGCATTTGTTGGGGCTGTGTCATTCCTAATCGTTCCCATAATTTGTCCTTTAGCATACTGTAATCCATCTTCTTCGGAACATCACAAATAACCTCAACCTGTTCTAATTCTTCCGCCTGTGATGCAGCAACTGCCTGCATGCCCTCTTCAAATTCCTCTTTCCTTCGATGAAAAGCCTGTACAAACTCTCTCCTCAATCTTTCTTCTTCCACTGCATCACTTAACACAATTTCCTCTTTGACAAGCAATGCTGTGGAAAGACTCATTCTATATCCCTTATTTAAAGCAAAGGCACGGAAAGGGTGTGTCTTTTCATCTAAAATAAAACGATGGACTGAAAACTCAATTCGCTCATCCGTTGAATACACGTAATATAAGCTTCTAACTTCAAGCGAAATATTTACGCTTTTTTTGTGGTAACCAAAAATATCGAATAAAGAATGGTCACTCTGTAAGCCGCTTAATAGCTCTTTCCACTTTTTGTCCTCGGTCGTTTCTGTGCATAAATCAACTTCAGCCTCCCAAAGATGTAAGACATGGCGTTTCATATCGAGAGTCATTTCCATTTCTTCAACAAACCAGATAGTTTCTAGCCCTTTATCTTTAAAATACTGATTTCGCTTCTGAATAAGCTTAACTAATCCTGCATCCTTATTGGCACTAACATTTGTCAAAATAGAAATCGCACTTTCTTCTCCCTTATATCGAACCAGAATATCAGGGTAGTGCTTCCACTTCTCTTCTGCTTTAGCTTCTACGCCGTATTCAACATTTAACCCTTCCTTAATTCGTTCCTGCGTTTTTAGCTCATTGTAAATAACATCTTTAATAATAGAGTGTTTTTCAGATTCGCGTGTTGTTTGTTGATTATATGTATCATGTGCTTGAGAAAGCATACAAGCTTTGCCCGATAAATGAAAAAAATGTGTTTTCCTTTTCTCACTCTCTCTTGCTTTTAGTCTGAGAAACTCTTTGCAAAACGGGCAGGTTAATGCTCCTTTTTCCCCAAGTTTTTTTAATTTCTCTAATGCTGTTTTTCTGTCATATCCAGATTCCGCTATATATTCTTCGATGTATAAGGTACCTCCTTCATAAGCAGTGAATTGCATGATATTCACCTCATTAGCTTATTTTTTCATTCAACAAGACGAAATTGAAACTTATTTAAATATTGTTTTGTTTCTTCAATATTCATTTCATGTGCTATGTGCATATCTATCTGCAAACTTTCAGGTAAGCATGACGAATATTTTGATTGAAAAAACTCCGTTTCTTTTACATAGGGCAGTAAATCTTCTGCTTTCCAGTCCTTATTTCGCATTGCCTCAATAACTTTCTTAAATTCACAGACCTTATTTATCTCAATTCTGTAAATTCGATCACGAATATGAACAGAGTCGGTTTCTAATACAGCCCGCATCATCCATACTAATGTATTGGCAATAACAGTTCCTGTAAACGGCTCGAAAATAATACCTTCTTTTTGTTTCCAAGCAATCCGTTGATTCGGAGTCACATCATACCATTGATACCTTTTTCGCATATCGTGTAGTTCATCCATTGCTGTTTCATTCATATAAGAAAAGTTTTTCTCCGAGCAAAGAAGCTCTACCATTTTTTCACCAATGCACTCATGAACTTTGCCTCCCGAACTTTCGAATCGTGGCGGTTTCCCATTCGATGCTTGCTCTACATAAATCTTATCTTTTTTGTTATCAATCACCTTGATGGCCCATAACTTGCCGGCAAGAATAATGTTATCCCCTTCATGAAAAAAGCCATTCTTGCTTAATTGCCCAATCTTCTTCATTCCTGCGTGTACACTGTATTCTTGTGGTGTCATAAACACTGTATAAAAATCCTTACTCCGTAAAATTCTTTCTCCTTCCAAGCCGACAATGTATTCATGCTTCCCAACGATTTTTTCTAACATTTCCTTTTCCAACATAAAATCAATTAGCTGCATGATTCCATCTATCGGGATATGAACAAAAGCTCCGTTTCTTTGGATCTGCTCTATGATTTCACTTTCTGTAATTCCGTTCGTTTCCTGACAAATGGAAAGTAGCTGGTGAAATAAAATATCATAAGGAAGCAAATAATGATTGGCTGGCTCTATCCACTTTTCAAGCAATAACTCCATGACAGCAGTAGACTGCAGTAAGCTATTTGCGCTCGTTGTATATAATTGCAAAACATGAGGCGAATCTTGTTTTCTCCCCGAACGTCCTAATCGTTGCTTTAAAGATGAAACGGTAAAAGTGCTATCAATCTGCATGACTAAATCAAGCTTTCCAATATCAATCCCTAATTCCAATGTACTTGTACAAACCACACTTTTGGGAACAGAAGCAGAAGCCATTTGTTCCTCTACATACTCTCTTTCAGTTTTGTCAATCGAGGAGTGATGTGCATAATATTTCTGCTCCTGTCCATTTTTCTTTGCAAGACGATTAAGCAAAACGGTTGTCTCTTCTACTTCCCCACGGGTATTACAAAAAATAATGGACTGTTCTTCCTCTGTAAGCTCATAAATATCCTCAAACAATTCCAGTGATTTTTTTCCTTGTTCCTCTACTGAGAAGTGCATAAGAGAATATAAGATATCTTTTTGATTACCATCTGATTCAATAATCAGAACATTTTCAGGGCTTTGTGGATTTACCCAGCGCTTCACAAAATCAAAGTTGCTAATTGTGGCAGAAAGACCAACAATTCTAGGACGAGCTGTACAATATGGCTCTAGTCTTGAAAGCAATGAACGCAAATGTGTTCCTCTTTCCGTCCCAAGAAAAGAATGGATTTCGTCAATGACAATAAAATCTAACGAATGAAAGATGCTTTTTACTTGCCCTGTTCGATTAATGAATAAACTCTCTAGCGATTCGGGAGTAATCTGTAGAATGCCCGCAGGTTTTTTTATAAATTTCTTCTTTTGACTTTGATTGACGTCGCCATGCCATCGATATACAGGAATATTCGTATATGTGCATAATTTTTCAATTCGCTCAAACTGATTGTTAATTAACGCTTTCAGCGGTGAAATATAAAGCGCTTTTAGCTGACTGTCCGCTGTATCTTCAATCTTTGTCAAAATGGGTAAAAAAGCAGCCTCTGTTTTACCAGAAGCTGTTCCTGAAGAGATAATTACATCCTTATCCGTCTGAATCACAGCAGGGATCGTTTGATTTTGAACAGGAGTAAAAGCCTCCCATCCCATATCCCATACTCTTTTCTGGATGTTTTTAGACAAAAGAGAAAAGGCACTCATCAAACATTCTCCCCTTCCCATTTTTATTCTGTCGCTTTTTGAAAACGGGAGAATCGCTCTTTTTTATGATTCGAATCTTCTCCCTGCTGCTGTTCACCGAATAACTGTGCCCGATCTATTACAGGGTTTTGCTGTAAAATATTTAAAGCCCCAATAAAAGTCCGTACTACATCGCGAGTAGTAATATTCTCCTCAGCACCTGGACGAGCGTATTCTATACGGATAAATGATTGAATCTCCTCAGATGAAACGTTCGCTTCGTATCCATAATGAACAGCATGTATATCTCTTACTTTTTGTAGAAGAAGATACAATTCATCATACTTTAAAGGTGTTAGCTTAATAACAGGTTGAGATAAATCTCGATGCTCATTCGTCTCAAACCGATTGGATTGCAAGCGGCTTTTCAACGCAGCATAACTAAATAATCCCCTCCGCTCATCTTCTAAAAATTCTTCTGTCCCGCCAAATGTAATAAATAAACCTCCGACATTTCCCTGTAACGTATCGTTATATATTTTTAAAATCATTTCATAGTTTTTATCCCGTGCCTGTGGGTGGGTAATTTTATAAAGGTTAATGGCTTCATCAAAGTTGATGACAAGACCCGCATACCCAATCTGGCGCACGAATTGAGATAACACTTTTATGTACTCGTAGTAATTAGCATCATTAATAATATCCCGAACCCCAAGGTCTTCACGCGCTTCTGTTTTCGTTGTATATTCGCCGCGTAACCAGCGTAAAGCACACCGTTGTAAATGGGAATTATCTTCGACAAAACCTTTAAAATAAAGCGTAAGAATACGGGCAAAGTCATATCCGCCAACCAAGTCATCCATTTTTGCTGTAATGCTTACAATCTCGTTTTCCACATCTTTAATAAATTCTGGATTATCAAACTCTACTGCTCCATACCCTTTCTTCTGAGTAACACGCGTCTGCACTTCGCTAATCCATTTATCCAGAATAGTCGGCAATGCATTTCCTTCAGGAACCGTAGCAATCGCCAAATTTTTCATAAGCTCGGAATAGGTCACAACGGATTTCCCTTCACTGCCATATAATCGGCGCTCAGGTGTAAAATCTGCTTTTGCTACTACGAACTTTTCTTTAAAGGCAATCTGCTGTACAAGTGCTTGAATAAAACTTTTCCCGCTGCCGAACTTTCCAATAAAGAACTTGATGACAGAAGAGCCTTCTTTTACATCCGTCAAATCATTTAAAATCTGTTTTGCTTCTTCCGCCCTGCCCACTAGGATATATTCCAATCCCCGATTGGGTACGACACCACCATATAAAGAATTTAGAATCGCTGTTGAGTCTTTCTTTTTTATTTTCATGACGTGACCTCCTGTAGCTTGGCTAAAATGTATGTATACTCCTCCGTAATTTCCAGTTCATCTCCATCTTGTTCAATCAAATTATCACCAAGGTATTCATCTGCTTTTTCATTCAGCGCATCTAAAAACATCCCCAGCATGATCCCCTTACCTTTTAAAAACCGAGTAGCTTCTTGGGCATTTCGTCGCAAATGTTTAAACCCTTGCAGAAATTCAATTTCAATTTCTGACAGTTCCTCAAGGAATCCTTCGCCGTCTTCCTCATCTGTATCAAAAACAGACAGTGGCAAAATAAATGAATTTTCCTCCTTAGCTTCTTTTTCCTTAACAGAAGCTACCACCATTTCCTCTTCCTCATGGTCCGTAAACCGTTCCTCAAATATTTGTTGTAATTCTTGACTTTCTTTATCCAATTGCTGAATTCGTTCTATGTTAAATTCAATCGCCAGTTTCGGTAGAGCTTCCTCTTCAGACCTCCGAGGAATGATGCCACCTTCCGCTACTTCTGATTTCTC
Source organism: Aneurinibacillus soli (assembly GCF_002355375.1). GTDB lineage: Bacteria > Bacillota > Bacilli > Aneurinibacillales > Aneurinibacillaceae > Aneurinibacillus > Aneurinibacillus soli. Next base: position 3,179,453 of record NZ_AP017312.1, read on the forward strand.
CTGTACTTTTACAAAGCGAGACTTTTGCTTCGAGCCTGTGGTATTTTGCTGCGAAAATTTTTCTATCATTTTTTCTTCCATGTCCTCTGGCAAATTCTCAACAAGAACTTTAATTTTCCGCTTTTCGCCCGCTAATGTTCGAGCAACATTTTCGGACATGCGGAATAGTGCTGTAATTTGCTTATACATTTTCTCTGTAGGCATACGTTCTGCCACCTGAACCTTGTATTCCCTGGCTTTCCGCCCCATAACAGCCCCACCAAATAAATATCTTGTTTCCTCCTTCATTTTTATAGGCATCCACTCTTCCAGTATTTTTTTCTGATCGCTGGCATAGCTGCTTTGTAGTAAAGGCAACGACTCTTTGAAAACTTTATAGATTTTATTTTTATTTTGCTGGAAAAACTGTGTTTCTCGATAGTCAGCAATATACGGCTTCCAAAGTGTAAAAGAGACTTTATGCAGCTGTTCTTCCTTCTCTTTCACTTTTTCATATATAGAAAAACGACTTGATTCCTCTATACGGTTCACAGCTTTATTTTCTGCTAATGCAATCTCATGTAAAAAGTCTTCTTTCCACTGTAATAAGTAATATTCTAGTTTCGGATGACGTTCTTTATAACTTTCATATAGTCGTACAATCATGCTGATATTAAATGCCGCATTTTGATTAAAACTGTAATTAATCAGTTCATATACAAATAAGAAAATGTAGCTCATATCCGTATCAAGATAGTTCCCCTGCAAAACCTGGGAACGCCAGTAAAAGTACCATGCTTTTTGCTGATCATCTAGGTGATCGAATGTCGTATAGTAAGCTTGTAAAGGAATGTGAAAACATTTCCTGCCGACACACTGCGAATATTGCAATGAATTCTTAATGAACCCAGAATGATAAGTTGAGAACTCAATGTAAGTACCACTTCTACTCCTATGCGGCTGCCCTATACTCTTGATCTCTTCCAAGATGTGCATAGGTATCTTCAAGTGCTGAAACTCAGACAAAATCAACTCAGTTTCATTGTAAAAAGGGGGCATGGAAATAGAAACCGGCTCAACCGTTTTCCTTGGGTTTTCTTTAATCATTTCAACTTCCTCCACTTTTACAGGTAAAGCATCCCCATTCAACTGTTCCACCCAACGTCTCATGAATAAACTATCGATAAAACCCAGAAAAATTGGCACGTATGTCCAGCAAAAGAGAAGATACAACGCACCCCTTATATACTTTCCAACATAAAAATGATGCGCCCCTATCCCACCTAAAAACAACGCCAAAAGAACCCCTGTACCTACTGATTTTTGCTTCACTCCCTAACCCCCAAGTACATAGTCCTATTTATATTATATTAAATTTTCTAACAAACATATATTTTAAAATAAGGTATTTAAAAGAAAATTCTCTTGTAGCGACTATTTCTTACGTGATTTTTTCTGTGGTGATAATTTTTACTCAAGAATCAGAAATGTGGAAACGCCAAGTCTTGTGTATGTTCAAGAAGCTCTTTATATGAGTGAACTGGGGAGCAATGCATATCAAAACGTAACATTGAAATATTGAACAGCATGGCTATTTTATATAGTGAAGAAGGGCAGCATAAAGAGGCCATTGCCATTTTAGAAAAAGTAATGACCCATTTAAAAGCGCTGTCCCATCAAAAAGATGCTCGAATCGAAATTCGCTTGCTGTATAGCTTAGCCAAATCCCTCACAATCGAAGGGCAGTATGACGATTCGATTCACTATTGTCAAAGAGGAAGCAAGCTATGTCTTCAAGCCGAATCATTCTACTTGTTTGGAGAGGTAACGTTTCAACACGGGTATAATTTATTACAATTGAATCGGAAAGAAGAAGCGCTTGTGTATCTTTACCGGGCTCGCAATATTTTTCAGCTGCAAAACAACGTGAATTTCGTATCGTACATAGATGAAGAAATACGCTATCTGGATTAGTTGCTCCCTTATTCACTTTAAATCAGGTCTTCCATAAATCGCGTCAATTCCTGCACATATTCCTCACTCAACAAATCACTTCCTGCAACAATCGTATCCCGATACGCCGGAGAAGGGGCCATATCCGGCTGCTTGTTCATAACCGTATACGTCCAAGCCCGCACCATTCTGTCCCCCATCTTAACCTCGACCGCAATTCGCTCATAAATTCTCGTTTCAACACCTTCACGCCTGTCAAGTGCTGGCAGCAAATCCGCAGGGATTGCATACAGCACCCCCTCTGTCTGCCGCCCCGAAGCAGGCAGTACATCCGCCGCCCCTCCCTGCCATTTATACGCGGAATAATGTGTGAATCCAATACGATAATCATTCAGCACCGCCCGACCCAATACACGGTATACCGGCACATCGACCGCGAAGCTATCCCGGTTCATGCAAGACCCGTACGCAAAGTACATCTCCCACGCTTCACCTCGCCGATACGCACGCCAGTCTCCAGCTGGCAGGAAGATTGCATCAGGCTCCAGCCTATTTTGATGCCTGTCAGGATATATGTACACATAGCAGTCATGCGTTTGACCGTCTTCGGTTACAGCTGTTGTTACAATGCGTTCATACTCGTTGTCCGGGCGGTTTGCTTCATATCCTTCCAGCCAATCCATTGCGGCAAGCGCCGCCGGAACATCGCACAATTCAAACAGTTGTCCCCTTACTTTTCCGGCACCAGGAATCATCGTTGGATATCCGTACGGGAGATGATACAGCCATCCCTGAATTGTCGCTTCCGAAGTACTTTGTACGAACGGAGCCACGACATAATGATTGCTTTCCTCCTCACAGAGCGTTCCATATACGAATACTTTGTCAATCACAAACATTCCCCCTTTTTCTATACAAAAAGGCCCGGAATCCCCCGAGCCTCATTTGTTTTACCGTTTTTCTCGCAAATCATCCAGTGCCTTGTTAACGACTGCCATGTGCGGCAGCGCTGGAATCGCCCCGCGCTGCTCTGTCGCAAGCGCCCCCGCTACATTCGCAAACGTAAGTAGCCGCACAAGCACCTCATGATTAAGCCCGCCGAGCACATCGCCCGGATTACAAGTCATCCGTTCTGCTAACTGGTACAAAACCGCCCCGACAAACGCATCCCCCGCACCTGTCGCATCTACAGCCTGTGCCGGAATCCCCGGCACATCACCTGTCGAACCATCCGGCAACACATACGTACTGCCCTGCTTACCGCGTGTAATAAGGACAAGCCGCACCCCCTGCGTGAACCAGGAGGCTGTCCCTTCTCTTACATCCACTGTACCTGTCAGAAACTCCAGCTCCTCCTCACTCACCTTCACCACATCCGCAAGCGGCATGTATGAAAGAATTGTTCGGCGAGCATCTTCTGCCCCAGGCCAGAGAGCAAGTCGCACATTGGGATCATAACTGACAAGCAGGCCATGCTTCCGTGCCTGTTCCGCAGCATATACCGTAGCCGAACGTGCCGGGTCCGCAATCAGTGACAGTGACCCAAAGTGAAAGACAGCCGCTTCTGCAAACAGCTCGTCAGTAATGTCGTTTCTTTCAAGTAACATATCCGCCGCTGGATCGCGATAGAACAGGAAATCTCGCTCCCCGTCTTCTTTCAATGACACAAAAGCAAGCCCCGTCTTTACTTCTGCCGTCCGTGTCAAAAAGCTTGTATCCACGCCAACATCCGCAAGTGTCTGAATGAGGAAATCACCAAATGCATCCGTACCTGTTTTCCCGATGAAACGGGCGCGACCACCAAGCCTGGCAACAGCCGCCGCTACATTGGCAGGCGCTCCCCCCGGCGCTCTGCGGAATGATCCAACATCGGCAAGCGCCTGCCCGTTCGTCTCCGGCACAAAATCAATCAGCAACTCACCTAAAGAAAGTACAGCCTTCACTCGTGCATCTCTCCTCATAATCCAGCTTTCACATCAGCCGCCGTCTCTATCTCCTCTGCCTTACCATGCGTGCGAAGCATACAGTCATTATGAGCCATAATGCAACCCTCTCGATCACGCAGTACCCCTTCTAAACGGTATACATCACCCGAAGTAGGCAAAGTCAGCACAGCCCGATCAAAGCAGCGGACAGAATCTTCCTCAATCAGCGGCGCCAGCACAATGCGTTCTTCAAGCACTGCTCCGTCCATATCCAGCAGCCGGTACGCAATTTCTAAACCTTCATACTCCCGATATTCATCATTGACGACCCACGCTTCCATCGTCACCTGTACAGCATCTACCGTCCGCTCCACATTGCCTGTAAACGATAAAAGCAGAGGTGCAAACGCTTCCCGAATTGCATGATACGCTTTTTTAGGTCGACGATAATAATCAATAATCGCCCAATCAATCGCCGGCCACGTATTCACAAAATGGAACTGTAACACTCCGTTTACATTGTTATATTTCCGGCGACGCAACGCTTCTGTATGTGCCTTATAAAAAGCAACCTGATAGTTTTGCGTCTGCTCTACCAATTCTTCTAAAGAATCCGGCAGCTCGCCCGTCCGCTTCTCACAAATTACATTCTGAAAGCCCCGCTTCCGCCAGGCGTTCATATCCGGCGGCCATAGCTCATCCGGCGCGAGAAACTTACGCAGCGATGCCACACCCGGCAATGATTGCGTACCGTATTCGGTCACAAACAACGGATTATATTGCTCAGCGTCTTCAATCTTGCCCCAGTACCAGCCAACCCAGTTCACACTCAAGTGCTTCGGCACGTAGGCGGCGAAATCATCCCATGTTGCAAAAAACGGCGGCAATCCCCCCTGATCGATTAACACCGAATTTTTATGCACAGGACGGGCCGGATCTGCTTTCTGTACGGTTTCCATCAGTACTGCATCAAGCTTGTTATAATCATGCATGCGTGACTCGCTGTGACAGCACCAGAGCGCAATCGATGGATGGTGCGCCAGACGCTCGACGAATCGGCGGCTTATATCAGCGGCTCGATTGATGAATTCACCGTCAGAGCGGTACCCCCACTGAAATGGCAAATCTTGAAAAATGAGCAATCCTCGTTCATCACACAGGCGATAAAATTCTTCTTTCTCCGCATGAGCGAACAATCGAGTCATATTCATATGCGCATCAAGCATCATCTGCACATCACGCTCATATTTCACCTCATCCATCAGCGATAAAAACTGATCGGACAAATAATTATTTCCTTTAATAAAGAGACGCTTGCCATTCACATACACACTCCAGTCCGCTTCGATACGAATGTCGCGAATGCCGAATGTGATTTCTTTCGTCTCGATCACCGTTGTGCCGCACGTAAGCTCAACAATCGCGCGATACAAATTCGGCTCCCCAAGTCCCAGGCTCCACCAGAGCATCGGGTTTGCGATTGCAAGACGCATCATCTGACTGCCTGCCCCCGGTGGAGCAAACAGATCATCGCAGGAAGTCGTTACATCTCCTACAAAATTATGCGGCACAAGTCGTACCGCTAGCGCATAGTCTGCTTCCTGCGCACTATCATTATTCCAGCGCACATTCACATATACACGGGCAGATTTATAATCATCCGCCAAATAAGGAGTAACGCGAATATCCGTCAGATGAACAGTCGGGCGTAACTGAAGCACTACATCCTGCCAGATGCCTCCCGGATTCACAAGCGGATTCGGGTACTGTTCATTCGCCGCAGATGGTACTTCCGGGCAGTCAGTGAGACCCTGCTGGTGCACCGGAAGGCAGTCCCAATGATACAGACCGCCCTTCGCAATCGCTTTGCGCTCCGGATTTTCATCCAGGGCGGCAGTCACTTTCACAATCAGTTCATTCTCTCTTCCAAAACGAAGCGCATCCGTCGCCCGGAAGGAAAATGCGTCAAAATCCCCTTCATGTGCGCCGAGATAATGACCGTTCAGCCACACCTCCGCGAAATAATCCACACCGCCAAAATGCAAATAATACGAAATGTCATCCTGTCGTGCTGGCACCATAAACAAGCGACGATACCACATCACTCCCTGGTGATCCGCAAATCCTGCCTGCTGCCAGTGCGCGGGAACGACAATATCATGCCACGGCTGTTCATTCGCCTTATATACCATATAGTTGTTGATGCTGTTTTCTATTATATTGTCCGGGTCGGGCATGCATTGCCACATGCCACTAATGTTTAGTTCCTGATGCATGTCAGACCACCTCGATGTATGGAATAAGGGAGAAACGATACCGCTCTTACAACAATACGCGGTCTGTTATTCGTTCGCTCCACTTTTACAAGAAAACGACTTGTCTACACCGAATGTAATCCTTTTCTTCTGTCCGGTCAATGGAATTCATAGGCGACTTCTCCACGGCACATCGTCAACACCACTTCATCGCGCTCATTCAGCACGACAAGATCCGCATCTTTGCCCGGTTCGATGCTACCTTTACGATCAAACACACCGATTTGCTTCGCCGGATTGACTGCCGCCATCCGAACAGCGTCCGCCAGCGTACAACCGGTAAAAGCTTGAACATTGGCGAACGCTTCCCCCATACGAAGAATACTTCCAGCAAGCGTACCATCTGCGAGTATCGCCTGACCGTCCTGTACGTTCACCTGCTGCCCACCTAGCTCATACGTACCGCTTCCCAAACATTTGGCTCGCATCGCATCCGTTACAAGCAAGAGCTTTTCCGCTCCTTTCATACGCCATGCAAGCTGAACCATCTCCGGCACGATATGAATGCCATCTGCAATCAGCTCTGCCGCAATTCTTTCATCTAATAGTACTGCTCCCGCCACACCTGGCTCACGATGGTGCAATCCGCGCATGGCATTAAATAGATGCGTTGCATGCGTTGCGCCCGCATCCGCTGCTGCCTTTACTTGTGCAGATGTGGCATCTGAATGACCGACTGAAACCGTCACACCCGACTCACATAAATAACGGATAAACGCAAGCGCATCCGGCAGTTCCGGTGCCATTGTTACAAGACGAATCGCGCCATCTGCCGCTTCCTGCCACTTCTGAAACTGCTCACGATCCGGGTGACACATATGCCGGGTAGGCTGTGCCCCTGCCCGTTGCGGCGACAAAAATGGTCCTTCCAGATGCACGCCAAGCACTTCCGCCTGTCCCGGATTCATGTACGTACGTCGGTATTCTCTTACATTCATCAATGCCCGCTCAATCTTCTTTGCTTCCTGCGTCATCGTCGTCGCCAGAAAAGAAGTCGTTCCTTCTGCTGGAAGCGCACTGGCTATCGTCTGAAGTGCAGCCAGATTCTCATCCATCACATCGGCCCCGGCCGCGCCATGAATATGTACGTCAATAAAGCCAGGTACCAGCTTGTACCCTTGTGGAAATAAGAATACGTCTGCTGCTACGTTTATGGTCTCCTCTTTTCTAACTTCCTGAATCCGTTCTCCCTCTATCGTCACCGTTCCATTCTCAATTTGTTCCGTTCCTGTATACACAGTAATATTCCGAAACATTTTCATTCCCATGAATCCCCCCTCTTTTCCTTTATCATACTAAATAAAGCCCTGACAAATTCACATTGGAATTTGTCAGGGCTTTTGGCCGTAACCCAAGTAATATATTAAACTGAAATCGTAGTCTTATTCTGAGCATCCACAATCGCAGCCGGAAGATTTTCCACAATCGATTCACCGATTTTAATAGAGGCAGTTGCCGCTGGAGACGGTGCGTTACATACATGCATCGACTTCTCACCTGGGAAGATCGCGAAATCGTCTACCATGTTACCATCTGGTTTCAAAGCTTGCGCACGAACACCTGCATGTGTTGGAACGATATCTTTCTCGGTCAATTCTGGCATAAGGCGCTGTAAGCTCGCAAGGAACGCTTGCTTGCTGAACGAACGCACAATTTCTTTCATGCCTTCTTTCATATTCGGCATCGCCATTTTCCAGAAGCCCGGATACGTCAGCACTTCTGCCAAGTCTTTCAAATCAAAATCTGATTTCGTATAGCCTTCACGTTTGAAGCTTAACACCGCATTCGGACCTGCATGTACATCGCCATTAATCATGCGGGTGAAGTGAACACCAAGGAACGGGAAGTCTGGATTTGGCACTGGATAGATCAAGTGCTTAACCAGATGCTTTTTCTCTGGTACAAGCTCATAATATTCCCCACGGAACGGAACAATTTTCATTCCTGGGTCTTTTCCACTCATTTTGGCTACGCGGTCACTGTGCAGACCCGCACAGTTGATTACATAACGAGACTGGAAGGTTCCATTATTCGTTGTAATCGTAACGCCATCCGCGCGCTCATCGATTCGTTGCACTTCCGTGCCGAGTCGCAACTCTCCGCCGCCTTCTTGAATGATGCGAGCAAACGTGCGTGCCACACCTACATAATCAGCGATCCCACAGCTCGAAACACGAATGGCGCCGAGCCCGCGGACGTGCGGTTCAATTTCTTTTAGCTCTTCTACGCTGATTTTAGAAACATTCAGTTCATTTTCGAGACCACGTTTATACAGATTGTCCATCAGCGGCAGCTCTTCTGGCTCAGTAGCTACAATAACCTTACCGCACATCTCATGCTTAATGCCATGCTCTTGACAGAAACGAACCATCGCCTCGTTGCCTTCACGAGCAAAACGCGCTTTGAAACTACCTGGCTTATAGTAAATACCTGAATGGATAACACCGCTGTTATGTCCAGTCTGGTGCTGTGCCCAATCTTTCTCTTTCTCGATCATCACGATTTTAGCGTTCGGAAAACGTTTTGTCAGCGCCATACCTGTTGATAACCCAACGATCCCTCCACCGACAATTGCAAAATCAAACATGCTGTCTCTCCTCCGTTCCAAATACATACGTGGCAAGGCAGGCCTTCGCTTGAAAGCCTGCCTACCTCAATCATTTATCATTCAACGAACTCTTATACGAATGCGAAGTGTCCACGCTGGCGCATCAGTTCACGATGCAGTTCTGGATGTTTCTCGAATGCTTCACGTCCATGCAGCCAGAATGTGTTGTTAATCATAATCAGGTTGCCCGGTGGCAGTTCAAGACCGTGTGTAGCTGGAGAATTCTCCATCGAATCGGACAGTTCTTTCAGATAGATCGCTTGCTCGATTGTATCCGGGTACGCAAACTGGTCAATAAAGCAGGCGCACGGTGCATTGTCCTTACGGTAGAATGTTGCACGATGTACGTCTTGTTGTACGTTTTTGCTCGGCGGAGCTTTGTATGTGATTTTGTAAGTGCCAAGCGGGTCTGTGCTGAACTTCTCAAGATCTTCCCAATCGTCGAGGTGCAACAGACGGGAACGCCCACCTTTTGCATTTTTCTCGTCCATTTTCATCATAAGAAGCCAGTCAGTCGGCTCATCAACGAATGTACCATCTGTATGCAGTGTGAACAGGCGGTATGCCTGACGCAGGTATGAATCGCTGTTGTCTGTGTCTTTAACTGTGAAACGTGCGTAGAATGTGCCAGTCATCGCGTCAAAGTTCGGAACGCCTACCAGGTGAGTCAAAGCTGTTGCGAATTTTACGTATTCACCTGTATCAGTTGTTTGGCCTTGTACACCGATTGTGAAGCCGCCTGTCGCACGATCATGCAGAATTCCACGAAGTATTTCTAGGAAAGAAGCACCGAACAATTCACGCATTGTATTCGACAGGATTTGACGGGAATACGGCAGGTATTGAAGTGATTGTTCACTTGCACCTGCATGTTTTTCAAAGAATTTAGCGAGCAATGCCTGATCCAGTTCGATGTGATACAGACGTTTGTGCTCAGGATGCGGTTTTACTTCAAAACCCGCTTGTTTTTGTACGAATTTCAGGTCGCGTTCTTGTGTTGCAGTTGTCATAAATAATTCCTCCTCGTCCAGGTAAAAAAATAAAAGCCAGTTACACATCTCTGATTTCAGTGACAGAGTGTATAACTGGCTACGTTTTACGGGTGCGCCCTGATCGCTCAGAGTGTGGTAAAACAGGCAGTTTCGTTATCATATTGTAAGATGATTGTGAGAAACCAGCCGGTGGCAGCCGGGATTCTAGAAAGGGTTGTCTCCAGAGGGGCTGTATCCGTTCGCTGTTCTTCTTGTCTATAATCTTACAATACTAGCAACAATCTGTCAATATTTTTTCGAATTATTTTTATTTTTGTGACAGGAATTGCATATGCAGATCACGCACAGCCGCGATTAGCGCATTCTGTGCTTTTCCCTGGTAGTAATCCGTAATCCGGCTGCACAGCTCTTCCACGCCATCTTGCAGGCTGCAACCACGCAGCAGTTGACCGATAAAATCACGACCATGCTCGGTCGCAAGCGTGCAGGATGCTTCAATGATGACATGATATTTCACATCCGCTTCCACCGTAATCGTGAGCGTATCCGAAATGCTGCGAGCCGCCATTCCCTGCGGCAGTCTTGCATGTCCTGCGATAAAATACGTTCTACCTGTATGCATGCCTACCACTCTCCGCACTCGTAATTAGTACATACCGTCCATGTAGACGGTTTTTACCTGTGTATAGAAGTCAATCGCTGTTTTCCCTTGCTCGCGTGAGCCTGTGCTAGAATCTTTGCAGCCGCCGAACGGAACTTGTGGCTCCGCACCCGCAGTCTCAGAATTCACGTGCACCATGCCTGTCTCCATGTCCGCAGTAAAGCGGCGTGCGAGCGTGAGGTTGTTCGTGCAGATTGAAGAACTGAGGCCGAACGCTGTATCGTTTGCTAGTTCAACCGCAGCTTCATAATTTTCAACTTTGAAGAGCGCCACAACCGGCCCGAAAATTTCTTCGCGCGCAATGCGTGCATCACGGCCGACATTTTCAAAAACGGTTGGTTGCACATAGAAGCCGTTCGCAAGTGCTGCGTCCGCTGGCACTTCGCCGCCGCACAACAGGTCCGCTTCCGCTTTACCTGCTTCAATCATCGACAGTACAGTCGCCTGCTGCGCTTCTGACGCGCACGGTCCCATGAATACGTCTGCTTCAAGCGGATTGCCCACTTTGAGCGATTTCGTACGTTCCACAAGCGCAGCGCGGAACTGCTCATAAATGCCTGCTTCTACAATAACACGGCTTGTAGCTGTACATTTTTGACCTGTTGAACGGAAGGCACCGCCAATGGTCAGTTCTACCGCTTTGTTAACATCCGCGTCTGCCAGAATAACAAGCGGATTTTTGCCGCCCATCTCCAGCTGAACTTTCTTGCCCTTCTCAATTGCTTTAGCCTGAATGCGCAGACCGACACCGTTCGAACCAGTGAAAGAAATTGCCTTAACATCCGGGTTCGTAACAATTTCTTCTCCAACAACAGATCCGCGACCATATACACAGTTCACTACACCGGCCGGAATTCCTGCCTGATGCAGAGCTTCCATTACATAGTTCACACACATCGGCGTCTGATCAGCTGGTTTGATCACAACAGTATTACCATAAATAAGAGCCGGGGCCATTTTCCATACCGGAATCGCAATCGGGAAGTTCCACGGTGTAATCAGACCGATCGGGCCAAGCGGAACACGTGTTGTATATAAGAATGTATCTGCATTCGCTGATGGAATCACATCGCCAACTGGCTGCAGAGATTCTGCCGCATAGTAGTCGAAGATGGAAGCAGCGCGAAGCACTTCGCCTTTTCCTTCTGCGAGCGTTTTTCCTTCTTCGCGCGTCAGGTCGAGACCGATCTGCTCTACATTTGCTTTCAAATAATCTGCTGCTTTTTTCAAATATACGCCACGCTGCGCGTAAGACAGCTTTTTCCATGATGCAAATGCTGTTTTAGCAGCAGCAACAGCTTCGGTTACATCGGAAGTCCCGCTAAGCGGGAACTCTCCGATGATTTCATTTTTATCGTGCGGGCTTGTATTTACGCCGTACTCGCCAGTCGATGGCGCTTTCCACTCGCCGTTAATGTAGTTATTGTAACGCATTTGTTATGTTCCTCCCGCTGCCCTTATTTAGAAGCGTCTGCAATCGCAGCTTCAAGAATGTCGAGACCTTGTTCAAGTTGCTCGTCTGTAATTGTGAGCGGTGGCAAGAAACGAAGAACGTTGCCGTAGATGCCTGCGCTCAGGGAGATGAGGCCGTTTTTCCATGTAGTAGATGTAACATAAGCTGTTGCTTCTTTGTTCGGCTCTTTTGTTGCGCGATCTTTTACAATCTCCATCGCTACCATCGCACCCATGCCACGAACATCGCCGATGATTTCGTATTTGTCCATCCAGCTGCGGAATGCGCCTTGCATACGCTCACCGATTACGCGTGCACGTTCTACGAGATTTTCTTCTTCGATAACTTCAAGAACTGCAAGACCAGCTGCACATGATACCGGGCTTCCTGAGAATGTACCACCAAGGGAACCTACTCCCGGTGCATCCATCAGTTCTGCACGACCTACAACAGCACTCAGTGGCATACCAGCAGCGATTGATTTAGAAAGAGTAGTCAGGTCAGCCGCTACACCGTGGTGCTCCATCGCGAACAGTTTACCTGTACGAGCAAAACCAGCCTGGATTTCATCCGCAATCATAATAATGCCGTATTTGTCGCACAGTGCGCGAATGCCTTTTACAAATGTTGCAGACGGAACGATAAAGCCGCCTTCGCCTTGCATTGGCTCCATGATGATCGCTGCGATATCGTTCGCTGCTGCTTCAGCAAGGAAGAAACGCTCGATGCTTTCCAGTACTTCGGCATCCAGTTGTTCTGGTGTTACACCATACGGAGCGCGGTAGTAGTACGGATATTGAATTTTGTATGTTTCTGGCGCGAATGGTCCGAAGCCTTTTTTGTATGGTGCTACTTTGCTTGTCAGTGACATTGTCATCAGTGTACGGCCATGATACGCACGCTCGAATGAAAGCACGCCTGTACGACCTGTTGCAGCACGCGCGATTTTCACTGCGTTCTCAACTGCTTCTGCTCCACTGTTCGCAAACATTGTTTTCTTTTTGAAGTCGCCTGGTGTTTTTTCATTGAGCTTCTCAGCAAGTTCGATGTAGCTTTCATATGGCATAACATGGAAGCAAGGGTGGATAACATTTTCCACTGCCTCTTGAATCGCTTTTACTACTTTCGGATGGCAGTGACCAACGCTTTGCATCCCGATACCGCCTGCAAAGTCGATGATTTCATTGCCGTCTACATCTTTTACAAGTGCGCCTTTTGCAGACTCAATATAGAGCGGAGTTACATGGCCTGGGCCTTGTGCCACTGCATTCTGGCGGCGGGCATGTAATTCAATTGATTTTTGTCCTGGAATTGTTTTTGTTTCAGTTGTCATGTTCGTTCTCTCCCTTTCTCGTCCCAAGATATTTGTTCATCTTGCGGACAACCGTTGATTGATTAACCCGAAGTACTTCTGCACATCGGTATGTGTTCTCATATTTCTCATACGCCATCGATAACAGCTGGCGTTCTACTTCTTCTACTGCATCCTTAAGCGGGCATAATCCTTTTATCTTAACAACTGGCATCGCGTTCATCGTTTTGCCGTCCTTCCAGAGCGTATCTGGAAGATGGTGCGGCAGGATTTCCATCCCTTCGCTTGTAACAACGAGACGCTCTACCATGTTTTCAAGTTCACGGACGTTGCCTGGCCAGTCATAAGCGGTCAAAATCTCGACCGTATCTTCATGGAATTGTTTAAACAATCCGTATTTCTTTGTGAATCGTGCAAGGAAATGCTGAACAAGTGCCGGAATCTCCTCTTTGCGCTGCCGAAGCGGCGGCATTGAGATCGGGATCACATGCAGACGGTAGAACAAATCTTCCCGGAACTTTCCTTCTCGTATCAGCTGACGCAAATCCTGATTTGTAGCAGCAATGATTCGCGTATCTACACTCATAAGCTGGTTTCCACCGAGACGACGGAATGTGTTATCCTGCAGGAACTGTAGCAGCTTAACCTGTACATTCAACGGAACTTCCCCAATCTCATCAAGGAACACTGTGCCGCCATCCGCAATTTCAAGCACCCCTTTTTTGGAGGCATGTGCGCCCGTGAAAGCGCCCTTCTCAAAACCGAACAGCTCGGACTCGATCAGTGTTTCCGGAATGGCGCCACAGTTGATATGGACGAAGTTCCGGTCATTACGGTGACTGGAGCGGTGTACTTTCTGCGCGATCATGCCTTTACCGACACCGGATTCTCCGATAATCAGCACCGTAGAATCGACATGGGCAATCCGTTCAGCTAGGCGGTATACACTTTGCATCTCCGATGAGAGCACAACCATATCATCCGCTGCACCTCCACCATCCTGCTTGAGCTTCTCCAGTTCGCTCCGATATGCATCAAGCAGACTTTCCGTTGTTTCCAGACGCTTGCGCAACAGCTCTACTTCTTCGTACTCCCGTGAATTGAAGATAATACGGTGGATACTACCATCCGGATTGAATACCGGGTTCCCGATTACATACAGCTTTTTACCGTTGGCTGTTACCTGAATACCAGATACTTTTTCTTTTTTCTCCAAAATTTCAGGCAATAGACTCGGGGTAAAGCCGCCGAGGTCGGCAACTTCTGTCGTCTTGCGACCGAGTAATTCTTTCGTAGGCTGTTTGTACAACTGCTCGCTTTTTGTACCAGCCCGAAGAATCCGACCTTCCCCATCTGTAATCAGAATCTCATCAAACGATGCGTCAAACAGATTCTCCAGCTCGAAGTAGGATTCATCCCGCCGCAGCACAAGAAAATCAGCTACATGCTCTCCATCTTCGATATATCGCTTCCATTCTCCGCGTAAGGAAAGCGATGGAAGTTTAATCTGTGTCTCCCAGTACTCATCGCCAAGCTGACAAAATGATTCATAGGACGAGGAAACAAGCGGCAGTACATCAGATACGTGTTTGCGAATGACATCTTCTTCAGCGTGTAAAAACCACGTTTCCAGCTCCCCATGCCATCCAATCACAAATCCCTCTGTATTCAGCACAAGCGTTCCATGCGGAAGTTGTTCCCATAATTTTTGAAGATTTAGTTTTGCGTATGCTTCCAATGTCCTCACCCGCTCGCATTCCCCCCTCACGCTCATTCATTTTTATAACCTAGCAAATAACATGCCAACTATAAAAACTTTATAAATCGTGATATATCCGTGAGAGAGGAAAAGAATATAATGCATATCCGCATTATATCGTGCATCGAGAGACAGAACAATTGAAATTTACCCACTTGATACGCTATCCCCATCCCTTCGATGCAATTTAACATCAAAAAAATGCATAAAAACATCAAGAGCGGGTAAAAAGAGCCACGCCCTGGTAAAAGGGCAATGGCTTTTTTTATTTAGGGTCTGTTTTCTGTCCAGTGCGGGAGAGTCCCTGTAGAGAGAACAGAAGAATCGTGCCGACAATGAGCAGCGTAGAAGCTGCAGCAATGGTCGGGTCTACCTGTGTACGCATGTTTTCCCACATCACAATCGGCAATGTTTTCGTGCTGGCCCCCGCGATAAAGATCGAAACAACGACTTCATCTAGCGAAGTAATGAAGGCAAACAGCGCACTGGCCATCATCGCTGATTTAATGAGTGGAAGCGTTACTTTAAAAAACACACCGATCGGAGTAGAACCGAGGCTTAATGCTGCCAACTCCAGATTGCGGTCGATTCCTTTCAGGCTGGCCGATATGGTGACAAATACCATCGGAATCGCCAGAATCGAATGCGCGAGCACCAGGCCGGTAATCGTGTTGGTCAGCTTGTACACCGAAAATGTATGATACATCGCAATCCCGACCACGACGACTGGAATAACCATCGGTGCCACAATTAAATTCGTAAAGATTTTTTTACCTGGAAACTCCAGACGTTGGACAGCCATCGATGCCATCGTTCCGATAATCGTTGATACAATAGCCGTCAGTACTGCCACGGTCAAACTGCGCCACAATCCGTCCATCCACTGCGAATTCTCAAAAAACGCCGTGTACCACTTCGTTGAATACGAAGGCGGTGGAAACGTAAACGTAATCTGCGAACTAAAAGACAGCGGGATCAGAACAAGAATCGGCAGCGTAATGAGAACCATAATAACCCCAACATACAGGCGCAGCCACATACTATTTCTCTCCTTTCAACAGCGGAGACAGACGTGCTACCCACGCTGCCAGCCCGAGCAAAATGAGCGTTGTTACAAGCAGAACAACCGAAATAGCGGAAGCCATGCTCCAATTGAGTGTCATCTGAATGTTTTCCTGAATCAGCTTGGAAATCATCATGTTCCCCTGTCCACCAAGCAGCGCGGGTGTAACGAAGTAACCAATGCCAAGTACAAATACGATTAGTGAGCCAGACATTACTCCTGGAAGCGACAGGGGCAGAAAAATCTGCGCGAACGCTTTCCACGGACGTGCACCCATTCCCTGCGCCGCCTGTACAAGACGACGATCAATCCCTTCCATAACTGAGTACAGGCTCAATACCATGTACGGAATGAGAATGTGCGTCATACCGATCACGACACCTGTCGTATTGTACATCAACTTCATGGGCTCTGAGATAAGCCCTGTCGAAAGTAAAAGCTTGTTAATAATCCCCTGATCTTGCAGAATGACCGTCCAGGTAAATGTACGGACAAGCAGACTGATCCATAATGTAATCATCACAAGCGACAGTACGACTTTTTTCCAGCGTTCCGATTCCATGACAACGAGCAGATATGCAATCGGATACGAAATGACAAGCGTGACAAGCATAACAATGAACGATGTTTTCAGCGTATTCCACAGCACCTTTAAGTACAGCGGTTCTGTAAATACTTGCTGAAGATACTGCATGGTAAAGCCCTTGTCGTCATATACGCTCAGCTTCAATACACTTGCCATGGAGTAGTACAGCAGAATCGCTGTATACACAAGCGGGACGAGCAGCAACAGCCATTTCAGTCCCGGAATTTGGACAAACCGGTTTAGAGGAGGTACCATACCTGGTACCGGTGCCTCTGTATTTACTTTTGTGGACATCGTGGTGAGCACCCCCTCTGTCTTTCATCTCTATTCAAGCATAAATTTGTTGAAACGTTCTGCAATTTTATCGTAGTTATCGAGCCACCATTTGTTATTAATGAGAATTTGTTTTTCTACACGTTCCGGTGTTTGACCGATGCGCTGCTTCACGTCATTCGGGAGCATATCAAGTGCTTTTTTGTTCGTCGGAGCGTAATCGATCGACTTCGAGTATGCTGCCTGCGATTCTGCTGTTACGGCGTATGCAATGAATTTTTGCGCTAGGTCTTTGTGCGGTGCGCCTTTCGGGATTACCCATGAAGTCGCCATACCGAGTGACTGATTGAACTCATTGTCAATCGGTGATCCCTGTGCTTTCGCGCTGGATACACGTCCATTCCAGGCAGCGGCTGCTACAACTTCTTTTGTGCCAAGAAGCTGCGGCGGCTGTGCTCCTGCATCCCACCATACTTTTACGTCCTTCTTAATTTTCCCAAGACTTTTGAAAGCGCGATCAACATCAAGCGGATACAGCTTGTCTGGTGCTACGCCGTCAGCAAGAAGAGCGGCTTCCAGTGTACCAACCGGATTTTTGTACAGGGAACGTGCACCTGGGAATGTTTTTGTATCCCAGAACTCCGCCCATGTTTTCGGATGCTTGCCACCTGGGAACGCTTCCGTATTGTAAGCAATATTTGTAAAATAGACTTGCAGACCGATCGAGCAGTCTGTCACAAGCTCCGGATAAACACCATCTTTTTTGATTTGTGTATAGTCAAGTTTCTCGAGAAGCCCTTCTTTCTCCAGGCGAAGTGCTACGTCCGTGTCAGAGTTAACAACGTCCCACTCCACTGCTCCGCTTTGAACCATTGCCTTAAGCTTACCTACGTCTGTTGGGGACACTACCGTAATTTTCACGTTGTTTGCTTTTTCAAACGGCTCATATACGGTTTTCTTGGCTGCTTCAGAAGATGCGCCACCCCAGTCTACAACAACAAGCTCTTTAGAACCGCCTGCAGCCGGTGCACCTGCTTCTTTGTCTTTTGAGCCCCCACATGCGGTTACACTGAATGTAAGTGCCAATGATGCAAGAACGAGCAGTGGTTTTTTCCATACCTTTTTCATCTCTTTTTCCCCCTTATATGTGATGAATAATTAGCTGGCGTCTGCTTCATACGGAATCGTAATCGCATCGCCATGATTCCAGCCTAATGTGATCGTCTCACCCGGCTGGAGAGAGTGCGCGTACCCGACCGGAACACGCACAGTCAATTCTTGTCCAAATGTTGTTTTCGTCTTCAGTTTGATGCAATCGCCAAGATAAATTTTTTCTTCTACCGCCACAGAAAGTGCGTTCTCATACTGACCCGCTTCTTGTGCGACATGAACGTTCTCCGGACGAAGTGCAACATACACTTGCTCCTGATGTGACTTGGCACCATGGGCGCGCACAGACACCCCGGCATCTCCCATCAGACGAACAATCGAGCTGTCCTGTTCCGTGCCGGTAACTTCGCCTCCGAGCAGATTGATCTCACCAATGAATTCAGCAATAAAACGATTCTGTGGGAACTGATAAATCTCTTCTGGAGACGACACTTGCTCAATTCGCCCGTGATTCATAACACAGATCCGATCAGACATCGTAAGCGCTTCCGCTTGATCGTGCGTAACGCTGATCGTGGTAATGCCGATCTGCTGCTGAATGTGTTTGATCTCGAGCTGCATGCGTTCACGCAGATTTTTATCAAGCGCTCCGAGTGGCTCGTCCAATAATAGAAGCGGTGGGTTAAATACAATCGCCCGGGCAATCGCCACGCGCTGCTGCTGTCCACCTGACAGCTGTTTCGGATAGCGATCTATCAGATGTCCCAGATGGACCAATTCGAGAATGTTATGTACACGCTCTTTAATTTCCTGCTTTGAAACACCGCGCAGCTTAAGCGGATAAGCTACATTATCACCAATTGTCATATGCGGAAATAGTGCATAGTTCTGAAATACCATCCCGATATCACGTTCATATGGTTTTTTACGTGTAATATCTTGATCATTTAACTGAATCGAGCCGCTTGTCAGCTCTTCAAAGCCGGCAATCAGTTTAAGAAGTGACGTTTTGCCGGAGCCGGACGGACCGAGAATCGTAAGGAATTCTCCTTTACGAACGTCAAGGTTAACGCTGTCCACCGCCTTAAAGTTACCGTAAAACTTGGTTGCATTGCTGATGGATAAGTCCATCCCCTTTGCCATTTTATTTACCCCCTTTTTTCTCTAGGCTGTCGTATAACACTTTATACCTAGCAACAATTGTGCCAATTTTAAATTTTGCGAAATATATGTATTTTTGAATGGATAACAATGTGGAAATGCATTGTTTTTAATTTTTTAAAATTATTAGACTGCTATTTTTCAAAGAAATCAGTAAGAAAATTTACACAATGCAAAAATGCATCACATAATGCTTATTAGCATCAGAAATATCAGGCTGTATTGGACGATTTACGTTTCAATTTTTAGATAAGGAATGATAAAATAAAACGAAAAACGCAAGGAGGAATTTGATATGGCGCATGATCCAAACTGCATTTTCTGTAAGATCATCCAGGGGGAAATTCCATCAGCGAAAGTATTCGAAAATGACCATGTGCTGGCTTTTCTTGATATTAGCCAGGTAACGAAAGGACATACCCTCATTATCCCAAAAACACATCGCCAGGATATTTTTGAACTGGAGTCTGATATTGCGGCTAACTTGTTCCGTGTCGTACCAGAGATCGCAAATGCTGTGAAAAAACAAACCGGGGCTGACGGTGTAAACATTTTAAATAATAATGGAAAAACAGCTGGTCAGACGGTATTCCATTATCACATGCACATCATTCCCCGCTACGGAAAAGAAGATGGGTTCCACCCTCACTTCGTCGATCATACGGCTGATTATACGCCAACTGACTTGCAGCAAATTGCCGCTACAATCCGCGATAGCCTAAAAGTGTAATTCGTACATAAAAACAGAGAAGCTGTCCCATAAGCAAGTGGGGCGGCTTTTTTCTTGGTGGAGGATTTCGCCAAAGTGTAGTGGAGGAGCGGGATCGGGCGGGGCCTCGTCACTTCGGTACGCTTGCAGGGAAGTGGGGACTGTCCGCTCCAGGGACTAGACGAACTTGCCCACAAAAAAAGACCTACGATGCATGTACACCGAAGCGTTGTGGACAAAAATCGTTCGTCCACCCCCTTCCGCTAAGTAGGCGCGTACAGGCGTTCCGCTGCCCCGCCCGATCCCGCTCCTAGCACACTTTGGTTGAATACCATCAAGAATAATTAAGCTGCTGAGCTTTGCTATGCAGGTAAAAAAAAGGCAGACGACTTCCAAAAAGCCAGTTGTACCCCGAGTAAATCCATTCTGGTGTCGAGCGTTTTTGTAACCCGAAACGTTGTGCGGGGAGTGGGAAAAGGGAGGAACAAGAGAGCATCTGTCCGCGCCGACCCAGCGGAGGGAGAACGACGAACGCGCCTTTGCCCGCAACACGTCAGTGAATCAACATTCCGTGCTTTTCTTTGCGGGCACGTTCGACGAGCTCCTAGAGCGGGCAGTCACTACTTCCCTGCAAGCGTACTCAAGCGAACGGCTCCTCCCTTCTCCCACTCCCTCCACCAAACTTTCGATTTCACAAACAAGGCTGTCCCTCCCACCATGTTCTGGCTGTTGGGGCAGCCTCCAAGTAGCTCTATTTCAACAATGATAAAAGACTGATAAAATGGATGGTAAGAGTATCTGGGAAATACATTTCTAGAGATTGGAGCAATTCACATTATGTATCGCAATTTAGAAGATTGCATAATCGATTTAGAAAAGAATGGACATCTGGTCCGCATCCGCGAAGAAGTGGACCCTTATCTTGAAATGGCTGCGATTCACATGAAAGTGTATGAAGCGGGTGGGCCTGCATTATTATTCGAAAATGTAAAAGGCTCAAAATTTCGAGCTGTATCCAACCTTTTCGGAACAGTAGAGCGCAGCAAATTTATCTTCCGACATACGTGGAAAGCCGTACAGGACGTAATGACTGTGCGCAATGATCCAATAAAAGCATTAAAAAATCCACTGAAAAATATCAAAACCGGGTTAGCGGCCGCAAAAGCCCTGCCTGTAAAAAAATCAGGAAGCCTACCAGTTACCGCACAGGAAATCAAAGTATCAGATCTTCCATTCATTCAACACTGGCCAATGGATGGCGGTGCTTTTATCACGTTGCCCCAGGTCTATACGGAAGATCCGGAAAAGCCGGGGATTATGAATTCTAATCTAGGTATGTACCGGATTCAACTGAGTGGCAATGAATACGAACTGGATAAAGAGATTGGTCTGCATTATCAAATTCACCGTGGTATCGGAATCCATCAGAACAAAGCGGACAAACAAGGCGCCCCACTAAAAGTGAGCATTTTTGTAGGCGGACCCCCGGCGCACACATTGTCAGCCGTCATGCCCCTGCCAGAAGGGCTAAGCGAGATGACTTTTGCGGGCTTACTTGCTGGACGTCGTTTTCATTACAGTTATATCGACGGCTTCTGTATTAGTAATGATGCGGATTTTGTTATAACCGGAGAAATTCATTCGGGAGAAACCAAACCAGAGGGTCCTTTTGGCGATCATTTAGGTTATTACAGCCTGACCCATCCTTTTCCGGTCATGAAAGTACATAAAGTGTATGCCAAGCCAAATGCTATATGGCCGTTTACAGTCGTTGGTCGTCCCCCTCAAGAAGATACGGCATTCGGCGACCTCATCCATGAATTAACCGGTGATGCAATCAGGCAAGAAATCCCTGGCGTAAAAGAAGTCCATGCGGTAGATGCGGCGGGCGTACATCCATTGCTCTTTGCGATAGGTAGCGAACGGTACACCCCGTATCAACAAGTAAAACAGCCGACCGAATTACTTACGATCGCCAATCGTATTTTAGGAACAGGACAATTAAGTCTAGCCAAGTTTTTATTCATTACAGCAGAAGAGAACCTACCACTCGATACGCATCATGAAGTAGAGTTTCTAACCTATATTCTCGAACGGCTTGATTTACATCGAGACATTCATTTTTATACAAATACAACCATCGATACTCTTGATTACTCAGGTACCGGATTAAATAGCGGCAGCAAGGTAGTCTTCGCAGCTTATGGGGATAAGAAAAGAGAGCTGTGTAAAGAGGTCCCTGACGTTTTGAAGGAGTTGCACCCGTTTGAAAACGCACGATTGGTAATGCCGGGCATCGTCGTGATACAAGGTCCTGCATTTACTAGTTACGCAAAAGCGCAGCAAGAACTACAAGGGTTATGTGACGCGATTCAAGCCAAAGGTCCGCTCCCATCTTGCCCGATGATCATCCTATGTGATGACAGCACATTTACAAGTGCGACCCTCAATAATTTTCTGTGGGCTACATTTACGCGCAGCAATCCTTCACATGACATGTATGGTGTGAATAGTTATTATGAGAACAAGCATTGGGCGTGCGATAATCTTATTATTGATGCTCGTATCAAACCACATCACGCACCGCCATTAGTACCCGATCCAACTGTTGAGAAAAACATCGAACGATTCTTTGTCAAAGGGGCCAGTTTGGGTGGAGTAAAAGTGCGGTGAAAATAAAAAGAGGCTGTCCCCAAAGCCGGAACATGGCAAACGGGACGGCCTCTTTTTGATGTAGGTTGTCTCCAAAGTGTGGTGGAGGAGCCGGGATCGGGCGGGGCCTCGTCACTTCGGTACGCTTACGAAGAAGTGGTGACTGTCCGCTCCAGGTGCCAGGCGAACTCGCCCACAAAAGGTGCCCATGATGTATTCGCATCGAAGTATTGTGGGCAAAATCCCGTTCGCCTGCCCCCTTCCGCTGGGGAGTCGCGCACAGGCGTTCCGTTGCCCCGCCCGATCCCGCTCCTGACACAGTTTGGATGAAAACTCTCAAGCATAATCAAGAGGCTGAGCTTTGCTATGCAAGTAAAAAAACAAGGAAGCAGGCTTCCAAAAAGCCAGTTGCAACCTGAGCAAACCCGTTCTAGTGTCCCGGGTTTTTCTTTGCGGGCGAGTTCGTCGGGCTCCCGGAGCGGACAGTTAGAGCTTCCCTGCAAGTTGTACTCAAGCGAACGGCTCCTCCCTTCTCCCACTCCCTTCTCCACACGTTGTCGATTGTACAAAAAGAGGCTGTCTTACAAGCTATGTTCTAGCTTGTAAGACAGCCTCGTTTCGTTTACCTCTGTATAACTCCGGCACGCAGGCGATCATTTCTAATGAGATCGTCATATGTTTCCCGTTCGACCACAACTTCAGCGCCGCCATCTTTCACAAACACAACAGCCGGACGACGAATACGGTTGTAGTTGTTCGCCATCGAATAACCATACGCTCCCGTGCAGGATATCGCCAGGATATCGCCAGGTTTTGCTTCCGGCAACATGTAATCCCAGATCAGCATATCGCCGCTCTCACAGCATTTGCCCGCAATGGATACCGTCTCAGCTGGCTGCTCATTCATCCGGTTTGCAAGTGCCGCTTCGTATTTTGCCTGATACAGCGCAGGACGAATGTTATCCGTCATCCCTCCATCAACTGCTACATACTTGCGGATGCCTGGAATATCCTTGATCGAACCGACTGTATACAGTGTCGTTCCCGCATCACCAACAATGCTTCGGCCCGGCTCAATCCAGATTTCCGGCATGCGATATGCACGTGCACTGAACTGGCGGCGCACTTCATCGGTAATCACCTTCACATACTCATCAACCGGCAACGGCGTATCTTCTTCTGTATAACGAATGCCGAATCCTCCGCCAAGGTTGAGCACTTCCACTTCATACCCGGTCTCGGTGCGTACCTGTTCCAAGAATGCTCCCAGTACTTCTACTGCACCAACAAAACCAACCGTATCAAAAATTTGCGATCCGATATGAGAATGAATCCCAAGCAAGTGAACGGATTCCTTATCCAGTGCACGCTTCACTGCCGCAAGCGCCTGACCAGTTGCCACACCGAAGCCGAACTTCGAATCATCCTGGCCGGTCGAAATATACTCATGTGTATGTGCTTCAATCCCCGGTGTAAGACGCAGCATGATCGGAACAATCACCCCACGTTCCCTTGCCAGATCATTCAGAATTTCAAGTTCATAGAAATTATCTACAACAAAACAGCCAATTCCAGCATCAAGTGCCATTACCAGCTCATCTTCTGTCTTATTATTGCCGTGGAAATGAATGCGTGCAGCCGGAAAACCCGCTGTAAGCGCCGTATATAACTCACCGCCTGATACAACATCAAGCGACATATTTTCCTCTGCTACAAGACGGCACATTGCCATGCACATAAACGCCTTGCTGGCATACGCCACTTGAAAACGGAATCCCGTTTCTTCAAATGCTTTCACATAAGTCTGACATTTCTCGCGAATCAGCGTCTCATCATACACATACAACGGCGTTCCGTATGTACGTACTAGATCAGCTGTATCACAACCCCCAATCTCCAGATGTCCCCTCTCATTTACTCTGCTTGTTCCGTGTAAAAACACTCCGCTTCCTCCTCAATGCTACCGTAATGCATCATTTATTTGTCTACAACAGTACCACACCTCGCTAAAGGGTGACAACTACGTATTTACTGGATGATATCCGCTGCGCTTCAATATAAAAGAAACAGCCGCCATCGTAACCGGATAGCCGAAACACTGTTCATCCCGTCCCTTCATCTTCCCGATATCTCCGATGCCAACAATAACCGGAACACGCAGCATGTTTAACACATCAACCGTATCCCCTATAATATATGCCTTTGTCCCTTTCTCAACAAACCCATTTTTATTAACCGCTTTTCGAGTTACTCGACCGTAGCGATCAATACATACATCCACTTCCACCCCAAGTGCGTATTTCGTTTTGGAAGCAACCGCGATCGCGCCAAGTACCGTAATATCGGGATGAGTGGAGACATAATACAACGCCCGCTCCCCCCGGCCCATTCGACCGTCTCCGTTATCGTCAAACATGACCAGTACAGGATCATGTGGCGTCTGCTTAATGAGCGTAACAATCTGTTCTCCACTAAGCGGTGTCGGATTGCCTGATGAACGAGAGATGCAGCGACCGCCAATTCTGCGGGCCACGTTCTCGACAGCCTGCCTGGCCACCGCATCACCGTCCGTAATCAAAATCACGTTTCGCCGGATGCGTTCCATTGCTTATCCCCTCGGCTTAAATACAAGCGCTGCAAAAAAGCTAAAGGCGACTGCCGCGGAAATACCCGCACTTGTAATTTGGAACATCCCGCTAATAAGTCCAATCAACCCATCTTTCTCTGCTTCCTGCCACGCTCCATGATAAAGCGAATGCCCGAAGCTTGTAATCGGAACAGTAGCGCCCGCCCCCGCAAAGTCGATCAGTGGATCATACCACCCGAGTCCGTCCAAAATCGCGCCGATCGCTACCAGAATGCTCATTACATGGGCCGGTGTCAGCTTTGCCATATCAAGCATCAGTTGACCGATGACACAGATTAGGCCGCCGACAGCAAACGCAATTAAAATTTGTGACATACTTACTCCTCCTTTACGGCTTCAAATGCTACGGCATGAGCGATACACGGAATGCTCTCCCCCTGCTGGTAGCTTACGGGACTGAACAGTGCGCCGGTCGCGCATACAAGCACACGTGTAAGCGTACCCGCTCGCAGTTGATTCATAATGTAGCTATATGTAACCACTGCACTGGACGCGCAGCCACTTCCCCCTGAGAATACCGCCTGATCCGGCCGATAAATCATCAATCCACAGTCGTTATACACTGGCGACATATCATACGCCAGTTCTTTCATTTCGTCCTTAAAAATTGCGTAGCCAATCTTGCCCAAGTCTCCAGTTACAATAAGATCATAATCGTGTGGCACACGTCCGGTATCACGAAAATGTGTCGACATCGTATCCACCGCAGCTGGTACCATCGCCGTTCCCATATCAAACGGATCTTTAATGCCCATATCGACCACTTTACCGATTGTCGCATGGGTTATGCGCGGTCCGCTGCCGTCTTTTCCGACAACACCAGCACCCGCTCCCGTTACCGTCCACTGAGCATATTCCGGCTTCTGGCCACCGTATGCGGTCGGATAGCGGAATTGCTTCTCCGCTGTGCAGTTGTGACTGCTGCACGCCGCTACGACATAATGAGCGTAGCCCGCATCAACGAGCGCTGCACCGACAGACAACGTCTCCATGGAAGTCGAACAGGCTCCAAACATGCCAAGTAGTGGAATATTGAGTTTACTGGCAGTAAAGTTTGATGAAATCGTCTGATTCAGCAAATCGCCCGCCAGCACGATATCAATTTCGCTCTGCAGTAAATTGCTTTTCTCGATGGCTGTCTCTACAGCCTGACACATCAGATGCCGCTCGGCTTTTTCCCATGATTTCTGCCCGGCGTACATATTATCATGAATATGATCGAACTCGGCAGCAAGCGGACCGTCTCCTTCTAGCGGACCGACCGCCACCGCGCTGCCAAGCAAGCGAATATCCTGCTGGAACTGCCATGTCTGCCGCCCGCATCGCGGTTCGTTCATGCTGTCTCCTCCCTACATTTTAATAATCAACCACTTCACAAGTGCGACAACCAGCGCGGAGACTACTCCGTATACGATCACACCGCCCGCCAGCTTGAACATGTTGCCCCCAACCCCGAGCACAAGCCCTTCCGTTCGGTGTTCAATCGCAGCGGATGACATAGAATTAGCAAACCCAGTCACTGGCACAGCCGAGCCAGCTCCAGCGAACTGGCCGAGCTTATCGTAGATGCCAAATCCCGTCAGAAGAACCGCCAGAAAAATCAAGGTCGCCACAGTCGGATTCCCTACTTCCTGCTTTGAGAAGCCAAACATGCTCATATAAAAATCAGAAACAACCTGACCGAATGCACAGATAGCTCCCCCTACCAAAAATGCTTTTACGCAATTGCGTACGTACGGCGGCTTCGGCTTGTATTTAGCCGCCCGCTCGCTATATGCTTGCTGCGCTTTTGTAAGCCGGGCTTGCTGTCTTGTTTTTACGGTGGACATAGGCGCCCTCCTCCCTTATTTGACGAAATATATCCAGTAAAAAAGTGAGCCGGTAACTTTCCCAAGTGCGAGCGCAAGGATGAATAAAGCTAAATACTCGTATACATACATGCGCTTAGCGAGAATCGGGATGACATTCAGTACTTCTGTCAAAGCTGCCGCCAAAAGACCAACAAAAATCCCCATGAACAAACCCGGTACAATCAGCCAGGCGGATGCAAGATGAAGTAGCGGACAAAACAACGTGAACAACGTAGAGCCTAGTGCCCCGAACACAACGGCCCACTGAAAATAAATCAAATGTGACGCGCACTTCGTAATCTGCACAAGGCGGGGGATTAATGAGAGTACCGTTAAAAATGCTACAAACCCGCTACCAACGATCAACCCCCCAGACAGCCCAATCAGCGCCAGCAGCACGCTACTTGCCGCCGCGCTCATGCTGTTCTCCTCCCGGTGTTTCATGTGTCAGCACATAGTCGTCCAGATTTTGCTGATACAAAAACATTTCCAATTCGAGTGGGCTCGGCTCCTCGTTGAAACGCTTGCGGAACAAATGATTAAAAAACAAAATCATCCCCGCCCCCACCCCAATCGAATACGGAATCTGGAGAATGAACGGATGTGCATTCTTATGTCCGGTCACCAGTTCATACACACGCTGGTGCACCTCTTGCATGCTTACATCGGTGTGAAAATTCATAATCGCCAGCGCGGAACCGATGAACAGTACGAGCCAGACAAAGGCAACCAGCAAAAGACTTGCTGGACGTTTCGGAATTTCAATCTCGACAAGCATCTGTCCTGCGCCGATGCCGTGCACATCCGCATCCGGCATAACCGCTCGCACCGCACGAATTACATGCATCATATCCACCACATAGCGATTGCCATCTTCTATGCGAAGCACATGAAGCACTGCATCCTGAATCACCGATTCATACGGACTGTCTGTCAGAACATCCGCGATATCCCCAACACGCAGCGTAGTTCCAGGCGGTTGCTTGATTTTACCTTTTAACTTTACATACACATGGGTGAGGTCAGCCATATCCTTCCCTCCTTGCATACGGATAGTATTTGTCAGTAGAAAGTCCGGTATGCGAGCATAGAAAAAGACCAGAGCGAGTTATTTCTCGATCTGGTCTTTCATGACACGCAGTATTTTTTTCTCTAGTCGTGATACCTGAACTTGTGAAATGCCCAGGCGTTCCGCTACCTCAGACTGTGTCTGGTCCTTGTAGTAGCGCAAGTATACGATTAGCTGCTCCCGCTCGCCAAGGCGGGCGATTGCTTCGCGGAGAGCGATCCGGTCGAACCATTTTTC
Source organism: Aneurinibacillus soli (assembly GCF_002355375.1). Taxonomy (GTDB): domain Bacteria; phylum Bacillota; class Bacilli; order Aneurinibacillales; family Aneurinibacillaceae; genus Aneurinibacillus; species Aneurinibacillus soli. Next base: position 3,207,767 of record NZ_AP017312.1, read on the forward strand.
TTCATCCTTGTCCGCGATCTGATCCATCAGCGTAATCGGGTCGCCATCATTCTCGAAGACCGTCTCGTGAATAGACGATGGCGCACGATTCGCTTCCTGGGCATACACCACTTCTTCCGGAGTAATCTCAAGTACTTCCGCGATTTCACTCACGGTTGGCAGGCGTCCCATCGTCTTGGACAATTCATCCCGAGTACGCCGTACTTTATTGGCGATCTCTTTTAAGGAGCGGCTCACCTTCACCGTCCCGTCATCTCGCAGGAAGCGCTGAATTTCACCGATGATCATCGGTACCGCGTACGTGGAAAATTTGACATCGAATTTTAAATCAAATTTATCAATCGCTTTCAGCAATCCGATGCAACCGATCTGAAATAAATCGTCTGCTTCATAGCCACGGTTTAAAAAACGCTGAACGACTGACCATACCAGACGAATGTTGCAATTTACCAATGTATCTCGTGCTGCTGTATCTCCCGCCTGACTTGCCGCAAGCAATCGTTTGACCTCTTGATCGGACAGATAAGAATGGTTGGCATTACGTACATTGGTCTCCATCGGCATGTCTCCTAATTGCAGAGCGCTTCATTCTTGGCTAGATATTTCACCAGTCGAATTCGTGTGCCCCGATTGATCTCGCTCTCCACTTCCATCGCGTCCATGAAACTCTCCATAATCGTAAAACCCATTCCAGAACGCTCCAATTCTGGCTTGGTCGTAAACAGCGGCTGACGGGCTTCCTCCATATCCACGATGCCAATGCCCTGATCTTCAATCAGAATCTCAATCGCAGACGGGGTGTACGTCGTCTCAATCACGACTGTTCCGGTTTCATCCCCTTCATAGCCATGAATAATCGAATTCGTCACCGCTTCCGACACAACGGTTTTGATCTCCTCCACCTCTTCAAGCGTCAGAGGCAAACGGGCGAGAAATGTAGCCACGGTAATGCGGGCGAACCCTTCATTCTCGCTGCGCGCCGCAAATGACAGGCGCATGAAGTTGTTTTCGCTTTTGCCAAGCATTATGCCACCTCCCAGGCAAGGAGCGCTTCATGTTCAGACTCCTTGATCTTCAAAATTTTGAACAGACCAGACAATTCAAACATGCGATACATAACCGGACTGAGTGAGCAGACCATCATGTCGCCCCCACGCGCATTCATCTGCTTGTAGCGCCCAAGAATCACGCCAAGTCCAGAGCTGTCCATAAAATGCAGGTTCTCTAAACTCAGCAGCAGATGGCTAACCGGATTCCGCATGATGTCATCCTCCAATTTGTGGCGGAGGAGCTCAGCTGTGTGATGATCGAGTTCTCCTTCCAGGCGCACAATCAGCACATCCTCCACACATTCCGTATCCACTCGCAAACTCACACTAACCCACTCCTTTACTCGTTGTGATACAGGGGATTTCTCCTCTTCTTCCTGCAATCCCTGCCCGTCGACAAAACTAGAAAAAAACCGGGAATGTATGACAAATTTCGCCACATTCCCGATTTATTTTCTTACGCGCCGCCGAACATTTTGCGAGTCGTCCGCTTCATCAGCTCCCACCAGCTTGCTTTTTCAATCGTCTCGGCTGCGACTAGATCGACCTTACTGAGCGTTTTGCCGTCCTTCTTAATAAGAAGTTCACCCAGCTTTACACCCTTTGTGATCGGAGCAGGCAATGTTTCCGGCATGTTAATCACTTTTTCGTACTGCTCTGGTTTCTCACCTTTTTTAACCAGCATGCTAAAGCGATACGGTACGAGAATGTTAACCTGTTCTTTCATACCTTTTTCCACCGGAACGGTGCGCACAACTTGATGATCCTTATACAGCGGCTGGCTGTCGTACTGATTGAAGGCATAATCAAGCATTGAGCTTACTTCCTGATTGCGCGTCTTGGAATCCGGCTCACCCATGACAACAGCTATAACACGCATATTGCCGCGCTTCGCTGTGGCAGTCAGGCAGTATTTCGCTTCAGACGTATAACCGGTTTTCAGGCCATCTGCTCCCGCATAGAAGCGGACGAGCCGATTCGTATTGACGAGCCAGAACGGTTTTTTGGAACCCTTGCGTAGATAGTCCTGATACAGCCCGGTATATTTCGTAATTTCTTCATGCTTTAAAAGTTCACGCGACATAAGTGCAATGTCATGGGCGGATGAAACATGGCCCGCAATCGGTAACCCGTTCGGATTTAGAAATGTCGTATCATCCATTCCAAGCTCTTTGGCGCGTTGATTCATTTTTTTCACGAATGCCTGCTCGGTACCGGCTAGGTGCTCGGCTATGGCGACCGATGCGTCGTTACCAGATGCAAGGGCGATGCCTTTGAGCATTTCATCGACTGACATCTCTTCTCCTGGTTCAAGAAAAATTTGCGAACCGCCCATCGAAGCGGCGTATTCGCTCGTGCGTACCTTGTCCGTCAGTTTTAATTCGCCGCGATCCATCGCTTCCATAGCAAGCAACATAGTCATCACTTTAGTAATGCTCGCAGGTGGAAGTGGCTTATGGCCGTTTTTTTCATATAAAATCGTACCGGTATCCCGGTCGATCAACACAGCCGACATGGCATTCGGTGCGATATCTGTGTTCTGCCCCTCTTTTGGCGGCGCTGCTTTTTCTTTTCCCTTTTCCTGTGCAAAGCCAATAGCAGGTGACAACATTAATGCAATGGATAAAAGAACTCCAGCTACTTTTTTCATGCGATAGACCCCTCCAGTGATTACTCTCTTCACCAGTGTGGCCCGAAGGAATGGAATTATATACCTAAAAAAGCATGAGGTAGCATTTTGTTTTTTATGGAGTCGACAACGTCTGGTGGGGGGAGTAGAGAAGAGAGAAGCCGTTCGCTCGGGTACGCTTTGCAGGGAAGTACAGACTGTCCGCTCCAGGAGCCCGGCGAACTCGCCCGCAAAAGAGGTCCTACGATGAACTTTCACGGAAGGATTGCGGGCAAAATCCCGTTCGTCGTTCTCCTTCCGCTAAGAAGTCGCGTACAAGCGCTCTCTTACTTCTCTCTTCTCTCCTCCCAGCAACGTTTCGATTCAAAAAAAAGAAAAACTATTGCTTTCTCATTTCGATTTTCTTTATATTTAAAGGATGGCTTCTATAGTATTAGATTTAATCTGATAGAAACAGGTGATACGTTTGGTTTTCAGCAGTCCGATCTTCTTGTTCTTTTTCCTACCTCTAGCGCTGTTCTGCTATTTTTTCTCGCCGTGGCGCCTGAAGAATGTTGTCCTTCTTTTATTTAGTCTTGTATTTTACGCATGGGGCGAGCCGATGTATGTGTTCCTTATGCTATTTTCCATTCTCATGAACTACGTATACGGCATTTATATCGAAAAATATTTTGAACAAACAAGAAAGAAAAAAGCGATTTTATTCATTGCGATTGTGAGCAATACAGCGCTGCTTGGCTATTATAAATACATTAACTTTTTCGTAGACCTAGTCAATCAGTTGTTTCATACCGCTTATCATGTCAAGTCAGTGCCGCTCCCGATCGGGATTTCGTTCTACACGTTCCATGCCATGAGCTACGTTGTAGATGTATACCGAAGCCGTAATTCTCAGAAAAACTTGTTTAATCTGGCGCTCTATATTACGCTATTTCCTCAGCTTGTGGCAGGACCAATTATTCGCTATCACATCATTGAGCATCAACTGCGTGAGCGCAAATTACGGCTCGATCAGTTCGCAGACGGGATTCGAGTCTTCATCATTGGCCTGGCGAAAAAAGTGCTGATCGCCAATCAGATGGGCATAATCGCGGACAAGATTTTTACCCAGCCGACTGATAACATGAGCACGCTGCTTGCCTGGGTTGGTATTCTGGCGTATACGCTGCAAATTTATTTCGATTTCTCTGGCTACAGCCAGATGGCGATCGGGCTCGGTAAAATGTTCGGTTTTGAATTCCCGATCAACTTTAACTTTCCGTACATCTCGCGCTCTGTCTCTGAATTTTGGCGGCGCTGGCACATGACACTTGGACAGTGGTTCCGGGATTATGTATACATTCCGCTCGGTGGCGGGCGGGTGGCAACCTGGAAGGTGTACCGTAATTTGTTCATCGTGTGGATGCTTACGGGGTTCTGGCACGGAGCGAGTTGGACGTTTATTGCGTGGGGCTTGTATTACGGCATTCTCATCTCTCTTGAGAAAGCTGGACTTGAAAAAATACTCGCAAAATGCTGGATGCCTGTACAGCACCTGTATGTGCTTATGATCGTGATGATCGGCTGGGTGTTTTTCCGGGCTGATAATTTTCCGTATGCGGCCTCGTATATTCAGGCAATGTTCGGACTTCGTAGCGGGCCTTTGGTGGACGAGCAAGGATTGTTTTATATCATTCAGTACAGCCCATACTTCATCGCTGCGATCATCGGCTCGATGCCGTTTTTCGACTGGATCAAAGCGAAGCTCGTATCATACAAAGGGGCTGTCTATGGAGTCGTGTCGTACGTATTTTATTTCGGTCTCTTTTTTGAAACAATTTTTTATCTGGTGACATCAACGTACAATCCATTTATTTATTTCCGCTTCTAAGGAGTCTGTTATGTCAACGAAACTATTTTCGATTTGCTTTGTTGCTACCTTTTTACTGATCATTTTTGGAATCGGCCTAGCCAGCATTATAAAACCAGATATCGAAAGGTCTTATACAGAAGCCAGGAAACTCCAGCAGTTGCCGACGTTTTCTGAGCAGTCTTTTCAATCCGGTGATTATTTTCGTGATATGGCGGCCTATACGAGCGATCAACTGGCCTGGCGTGATAACTTTGTCAAACTTTACGACCGACAGCAGCTCCTCACGCCTCTGCATGCCACCGTTGTAAACAATACCGTTGTAGTCGATCATACATGGTTGCTGGAAAAACCAACGGATCGCTTCCATAAAGAGCTGATGGATAATGCACTGGCAGGGATTCGCTATCTGCACAAAGTCGTTAAACCAAATAACACAAAAATCTATTACGCATCTTTGCCGTATCCCGTGCTAAATCTTCGGGAGCTGTACCCGTCTTATTTGCGCTTTCGTGCACCGGCTGAGAACAAAAAATACTTTCTGAGTGAATTGAACAAAGACGGCATTCACGTTATCGATGTGGCGCCGCGTTTTGCACAAATTCCTGCGAAAGAACGGGAGACGATGTATTTCCATACCGATCATCACTGGAATATAAAAGGCGCCTTTACGGCTTACCAGATGATTATCGAGGATTTAAACAAAGCAGGTGTGCTTCATCAATCCCCTCCACTTACCGACAACGATATTACCAAAACGCAGGTGCCACCGGGCAAATTTGTCGGAAGCTGGAACCGTCAGCTTAATATGCTCATTGATGACAAAGTAGACCGCCCGTGGATTTACAAGCCGAAAGACGGCTTTCCATTTGATCAAGTGCGAGTCGTAGCGATGAACGGAAAAACATACACCAAACTTGACGATGTCTACGGCGCAGGTACGTCTACACCACCGTATCAGTATTCGACCGTGTATACGAACGACCATGATCTGATGGAGTTTGAAAACAAACAAGCAAACAATAAGCTGCGTGTACTCATTTTCAAAGACTCGTATGCGAACGCAATGCTCCCGTTTGTCGCAAGTCATTTCTATCAAACGCAAGTTTTGGATTTGCGCTATAAAGGCGACCAATTTAATCTTGAAAGCTACCTGAAGTCGTATAAGCCGAATGTGGTTCTGTTTTTGTTCCATGACAGTAACCTGACAACCCCGGCGTATCCGTTTTTCAAGCAGTAAAATATAGCAACTAATTTTTCTTGATGGAGGTGGTCTCCAAAGTGTGGTGGAGGAGCAGGATCGGGCGGGGCCTCGTCACTTCGGTACGCTCGCTATGAAGTAGAGACCGTTCTCTCCAGGTGCCAGGCGAACTCGCCCACAAAAGAGGACCCACGATGTATTCGCATCGAAGTATTGTGGGCAAAAGCCCGTTCGCCTGTCCCCTTCCGCTGGGAGGTCGCGTACAGACGTTCCGTTGCCCCGCCCGATCTCGCTCTCGACACCGTTTGGATAAACATCATCAAGCAATATCAAGAGGCCAAGCTTTGCTATACAGCTAAAAAATTAGGCTCTGTTAAATTTTATTGTTGATTTTTAATAAAATGATAGGGGAACTCTAAATAGCTTAGGGTTTCCCTTATGAATTAGAACCTAATTGTTTTTTTAGGCGGTTTATTGGGAACTTCTATTAGTCTTGCAACATTTTTACCTTTTTTGAACCTTACATTGTTAAGCCAATATACAAAAGCATCTGCGTTAAAACAAACTCCATAAAATTTATTTCCTTCTTCGTCTTCGTGGGCTATTACCCAATAAGGATGATTGTTCTCCCTGTCATATAACCATTTATCAAAATCCCTTTGTAATTGACGAATATTTCTTCCTATTTTTGCGGGACAAATAATATATTCTGTATCAGCTTCATAATTAAATTGAATTTTAATAATCATAGAACATCTCCTTTCTCTATATAGTGAATTTTGACAGACGGAGAGAGTTATATGTCTCCGTAGTATCAAATATAAATGATGTTACTAAAAACTCTTTGATGTTGTGCTTGGTACTTTCGTTGCTATGACTATCGACAAACAAAAACCAGGTTAGGTAATTATCGAGATATTTTGTAGCCACGCCTTTAGAGCTGTCTATCCACTGTTTCATCCAAGAATGAAGACCGTTTACATTTTGGATATGATACAAGTCTTTTACAACGTGTTTGCCACCATCTGATTTAATTCGGCAATGCTCCAATCCTTTTTCTTTTGCGTAAGTTTTGTAAGCTCTCCACGCTTTTGAGAGTTTCGCTCTGTTATGCCACGTTGTCCTTTTTGAGAGTATAGAAAATAGGTCTCGTCAATTTCAACGATACCTTCAAATTTTTCAAAATCCATTTGTTTTAGTGCGTTTAGCAACTTGTGTCTCCAATTACAGAGCCAAAAATTAAAAAGCGGCCTTTCAAAAAGCCAGTCACGATCGGGCAAATCTATTCTGGCGTTGAGTTGGTTTTTGTAAACCGAAACGTTGTGCGGGGAGAGGGAGAAGGGAGAAGGGAAGAGCAAGAGAGCGCCTGTACGCGCCGACCCAGCGGAGGGAGAACGGCGAACGGGCCTTTGCCCGCAACGCTTCGGTGAATCAACATCGTGGGCCTTTCTTTGCGGGCGAGTTCGCCGGGCTCTCGGAGTGGACAGCCGCCGCTTCCCTGCAAGCGTACCTAAGCGAACGGCTCTTCCCTTCTCCCTCTCCCTTCCCCCACACATTGTCGATCCCACAAAAAACTGCCCCGTTACGCTATGTTCTGGCTTTGGGACAGCTTCTATCATCAGAGCCTTGCATTTCCATACTGAAGCTTGTTGCTGACAGGTCATGCGGGCTACAGTAACTCCCCACGCATAACCGTTACCGCCTGCCCCCCAAGCAGCACACGCTCACCACGCACATGTACCCGAACAAATCCACCTCGCGCAGATGCCTGATAACCAATCAGATCATCTTTGCCGAGCTTCTCCCGCCAGTATGTACCGAGCAAACAATGGGCCGACCCTGTTACCGGATCTTCTTCAATCCCAATAAGCGGGAAAAAGGCACGGGAGACAAAATCATACGAGCTTCCTTCCGCTGCATGGCTCGTCACAATGACACCGCGTTGGGACACCGGAAGAGTACACAGCTTCTTCATATCCGGGCGACATTCCCGAACACTCTCGTCCCTATCGGTTTCCACCAAAACATCGAATCCGCCCAGGCTGACGTGCTGTATAGGTATACGGAGTGCCTCTTTCAGTTCCGGGATTTCGGTAACTGTTTTTCCATAATCAGCCGGAAAATCAAGCTCGATCCACTCTCCATCACGACTTGCAGTCAAAAGCCCGCTACGCGTGAAAAAAGAAATTGAATTTGTCCGTCCGACATGCCCCGCTTCCCATAACACGTGAGCAGCTGCGAGTGTGGCATGCCCACACAAGTCGACTTCTTCCACCGGCGTGAACCACCGCAGCCGATATCCGTCTTCCGTATGCTGGACAAAAGCAGTTTCAGACAGATTCATCTCACGTGCTACTTGCTGCATCCAGCGCTCATCACGCGATTCCTCCAGCACACATACTGCAGCGGGGTTTCCTTTGAACTTCTCTGCTGTAAATGAATCAACCACTACTACACTCTGTTTCAAACACACTCCCCCTTGTATCAGGCATACTAACTCTCTCTGACATAGTTTAACAAAATTCCATCACACTTTCCTCCTCTGTGAAAATTGTATCTCCTTCATTCTTTTATCTACAAATGACAGGCCACAAAATGCCCGGACTGTACTTCTCGCCATACCGGATTGACTGCTGCACACACCTCCATCACATGCGGACAACGCGTACGAAAATGACAACCACTCGGCGGATTCATCGGACTTGGTACATCGCCTGTAAGTACGATACGCTCCCGGCTACGCTCTACTCCCGGGTCCGGAATCGGGATCGCTGACAACAATGCCTGTGTGTAAGGATGGAGTGGATTTGCATATAATTCTTCACTATCTGCCAGCTCCGCTAGCTTACCGAGATACATCACCGCTACCCGATCGCTAATATGTTTGACCATCGCCAAGTCATGCGCGATGAACAAATACGTCAGACCCATCTTTCGCTGCAATTCTTCGAGCAGATTAACGACCTGTGCCTGAATCGATACATCGAGTGCCGAAATCGGTTCATCGCAGACAATGAACATTGGTTCCACGGCCAACGCCCGGGCAATCCCGACCCGCTGACGCTGTCCACCGGAGAATTCGTGAGGAAATCGACTGCTGTGTTCCGGCTTCAATCCGACAAGGCATAACAGCTCTTCGATGCGTTCCCCCCGCTTTGCTCCACTTGCGAGCCTATGCAGGTCAATCGCTTCCCCGATACTATCACCGACTGTCATCCGGGGATTAAGCGAAGCATACGGGTCCTGAAAAATCATCTGCATGTCGCGACGCAACTTTTTCAGCTCTTTTGGACTCGCCTGATGCACATTCTTACCTGCAAACCGCACCATACCTTCTGTTGCATCATACAGTCGTAAAATGGTTCGTCCCATCGTAGATTTGCCACAGCCGGACTCGCCGACTACACCGAGTGTTTCGCCACGTTTAATATCAAATGTTACATCACTGACCGCAGCAACGATCCCGCCGCCTGTATGAAAATGCTTTGTCAGATTACGTACTTCGAGCAGCGCAGCACCTTGGTTCTCTGCTGATATCATCATGCTCATCCGCTCCTGTCTGTGCCGGTCTGCTGTGCTAACGGATGGTGCAGCCAGCAGGCCGTATACTGATGATCTCCCTGATCTTCAAGCAACGGCTTATGCACACGGCACACTTCCATTGCATACGAACAGCGGGCAAAGAATGAACAGCCCACCGGCGGGTGTAGCAGATCAGGAGGTGTACCCATGATCGGATGCAACGAGTCATGCCGATTCATATTCAGGCGCGGCACAGACGCCAGGAGTCCGCTCGTATACGGATGTTTCGACGTATAAAAAATTTGATCGACAGTGCCCATCTCCACGACTTCCCCAGCATACATTACGACGACACGGTCGCATATGTCCGCTACAACACCGAGGTCATGGGTAATAAGAATAATTGCCGTTCCAGTTTGCGCTTGCAATTTTTTCATCAACTCAAGAATTTGCGCCTGAATCGTCACATCAAGCGCGGTCGTCGGCTCATCCGCAAGTAACAGCTTTGGACGACAAGCGAGTGCAATTGCGATCATCGCACGCTGCCGCATTCCACCCGAGAATTCATGCGGATACTGCCGCACACGCTCATCCGGCTGTGAAATACCTACCAGACGCAGTGCTTCAACAGCTCGTTCGTGCGCATCCCGGTGTGACAGTCCCTGATGCTTGACCAATCCTTCTACAATCTGATCCCCAACATGCATCGTCGGATTGAGCGATGTCATTGGGTCCTGAAAAATCATTCCGATGTCATTGCCCCGCACCTGTTGCATCGCCTTTTCCTCTTTTTGCAGCAGATCCTGGTCGTTAAACAAAATCTGCCCGTGCTTATAGTTAACTAGAGGCTCTGGCAGTAACTTCATGATGGACTGTGCTGTCACACTCTTGCCGCAACCGGACTCACCGACAATCCCGATGGTTTCTCCTTTGCTGACCGTAAAGCTCACACCACGTACAGCCTGTACTTCCCCTGCATATGTATGAAAAGAAACAGATAGATCACGCACCTCAAGCAGTGCCATAAGCGATCCTCCTTTGTCAGTCGGACTATTTGCGCATTCTCGGATCAAGCGCATCACGCATTCCATCCCCAAGCACGTTAAAAGCAAACATCGTCAGCGAAATAAAAAATCCCGGGATAAACAATTGATACGCATGGCCAACGAGCAAACTGACAAGCGCATCGTTGGCCATCGTTCCCCAGCTTGCCTGCGGAGCCGGAATACCAAGACCGAGGAAGCTCAGTGTGGCCTCGGCAAAAATCGCCGCAGGAACCGTCAGCGTTACATTGACAAGAATCGGGCCCATCGTATTCGGAATGACATGCTTGCGCAAAATCCAACCCGTATCCGCACCAAGCACGCGGGCCGCCTGTACATATTCCTGTTGTTTCAACTGGAGAACCTGCCCACGTACAAGACGGGCCATCGGAATCCAGCCCGTTAAGGTCATGGCAATAATAATCGTCCAGATGCCCGGTCCCATCACAACCATCAGAAGAATCACCATTAGCAAATACGGAACGCCGTACAGCACCTCGGCCATCCGCATCATCATATTATCGACACGCCCTCCCTTAAGTCCAGCAATGCCGCCATACAGCACCCCGAGCACGAAGTCAATGAGTGCCGCCATAATCCCGATAAATAGCGAGATGCGTGCTCCATACCAGATGCGGGTAAAAATATCACGCCCGGATGAATCTGTCCCGAACCAGTGCGCTTGGCCTGGATACATATTTTTCTCAGCAAAATTTTGCTTATCATACGTATAGCTACTTACATACGGACCAATAAGCGCCATCACAAATAGCGTAATAATGACACCAAGACCTACCATCGCAAGTTTATTCCTTTGTAACCGACGCCACACATCCGCCCAGTAGGAGATCTGTGGACGATTGATTGCTTCTGCATCACAGAACCGATCCGCTACAGGCCGGAACATCTCGGCAGTCAGCTGCTTTCCTTGCTGCATCATTTACTCTCCCCTGTCACCGTAATGCGTGGGTCAATCCACGTATAAGCAAGATCGACAAGTAAAACCAAGAAAATCAAAATCGCACTGTAAAAAACCGTTGATCCGAGAATGACAGGATAATCGCGGTTAAAGATCCCCTTCACAAACATCTCCCCCATCCCGGGAATCCCAAAAATATGTTCAATCACAAAACTGCCCGTAATGAGATTTGCCGCAATGACACCGAGCATCGTTACGACGGGCAGAATCGCATTACGAATCGTATGCTTCATAATAATGATCGTTTGCGCAAGCCCTTTCGCTTTAGCTGTCTTTATGTAGTCCTGTCTGAGCACTTCAAGCATGCTTGACCGCATCAGGCGGGCAATAAATGCCATAGGCATCAGCGCAAGAGCGACAGACGGTAGAATCGTATGCTGCCATGTCCCCCATGTGGCTGGAGGAAGCCCCCCCCACTCCACAGCTACGTACTGAATCAAGACCGTAGCAAGAATAAAGTTTGGTATAGACATACCGATAATGGCCAAAATCATAGATACATAATCCGGCCAGCGATTATGATATAGCGCAGCAATGACTCCAAACATAATCCCAAACGTCACACCAATCACGAGCGCCTGCAAGCCAAGGTGCAACGATACCGGGAATCCGTCTCGTATGTAATCATTCACTGTAATACTATCCGACTTCAAAGACGGGCCAAAATCAAACGTTAGCAGCGCTCGCAAATATTCGACATACTGCACCACAACCGGACGGTCAAGATGATAGTATGCTTTTATATTTTCGTATACACCGGGTGGCATTTTCCCTTCCGATGAGAACGGATCACCTGGAACAAGACGCATCAGCGTAAACGTAACCGTAATCACGACCCACAATGTTAAGAGGGCCCATCCGAGACGCTGTAGCGTATACCGTACCATTTGTAAGCACTCCTTTATGGTTACTTAATATCTGCGTAATTCAGTATTGGATACTCATCTGCTGGCGTATACACACCGACGACATTCTCTTTTACTGCATATGGTTTGGTATAGAAGTAGATCGGCATAATCGGCATGTCTTTCATAAGAATCGCTTCGGCATCATGCATCACCTTCATACGAATCGCTGGATCGCTCGACTGTTTGGCTGTATTTATTTTCGCGTCGTACTGTTTGTTTTTCCACCCCGTGTCATTTTGTGTGCTTATGCTCGTAAACATGTCCAGAAACGTCATCGGATCGCTAAAATCCGCTACCCAGCCAGAACGGGCTACACTGTAGTCCAACTTATGCTCACGGTCAATCTTCACTTTGAACTCTGTGTTTTCAAGTCCTACATCGATCCCGAGATTTTGTTTCCACATGCCCGCAATGGCTTCAGCAATTCGCTTATGCAAATCAAGCGTATTGTACATAATGTTGAACGTCGGCATGCTTGTTAGTCCTTCTTCCCTCAGGCCTTCCGCTAGCAATCTCTTCGCCTGTTCTACATGTTCTGTGAAATAGTCGCCGCCTACTGTGCGAAAATCATCTTTGCCGTTCGCATCACGTGCTCCTTCTGCCACTAAGGCGTATGCTGGCTTCTGTCCACCCTGGGCAATGTGCTCCGTAATTATGGTACGGTCAATCGCCATAGCAAGAGCGGTGCGAATTTTTGCATTGGTAAACGGCTTTTTCGTCGTATTGAAACGATAAAAGTACGTGCTGAATTCCGGCGCAATTTTAAAGTCTTTTGCCTTCTGACTCTTCAACTGCCCCACCACATCACCCGGCAGCGGAAATGCGAGATCAAGCTTGCCCGCACGGTACATCTGCCATGCTGTATTCTCCCCTTCTACCATCGCCCAGTTAATACCTGCGAGCTTGATTTTGTCTTTCTCAAAGTAGCTTTCGTTTTTCACCATTTTCAAGTCTCGTTTATGCTTCCATTCCGTCAGCTTGAATGGACCATTCGATACGAATGTGGAAGCATCATTTGCCCATTTTGGGTTACTTTCCTGCACGTTCTTGTCTATCGGATAATACGTATAGAAAGAAACAAGCTGATCAAAATAAGGGGTCGGGTTAACAAGTTTGACTTCCAGCGTCTTCTCATCAAGCGCTTTTACCGCTACTTTGTCCGCAAGCGCTTTCATCTTTGCCGGATCTTTTTCTCTGGATTCGTTATACACCTGCGCACCCTCGATGTAATATAGCTGGTATGCATAATCAGAAGCCGTAGCCGGATTCAGTACGTGCTTCCAGGCAAACTCGAAGTCCTGCGCGGTAACCGGATCACCATTCGACCATTGTTGCCCTACGCGAAGATGGAATGTGTATGTTTTCTTATCCGAGCTAATATCCCACTTCTTAGCCGCCCCTGGAACGACTTTGCCGTCCGGGTCTTTCATCGTCAAGCCAACGAACAGATGGCGCAGCGGCCATGATTCATGTGTTCCCTGCGCTTTGGCCGGGTGGAGAGAACCCGGCTCTGAGGAGTTGTTCACGTTAAGAATGTTTGCGCTCGCATTTGTGTCGGAGCGATTGCCGTCACAGCCTGTCACAGCGAGTATAAGCATAAGCAAAACACTTGCGACTATGGCACATGATTTCTGCTGCATCTTCCTGATCATGCACCTCCTCTTTTTTATTCAGTATGTTACTAAAACATAATTTGTAGTTACGTATTTAATTTTTTTGTGATGATATGTAGACACACGTTGTCGATATCACGAAAAAAGCTGTCCCGTTCGCCATGTTCTGGCTTTTGGGACAGCTTCTTGTTTAAATGCACTATACCTTAAATTTCGTCACCAACTGATTAAGCGCCTCGGACATACGTGATAACTCATTTGCGGTTGATGCCGTCTCCTCTGTTCCAGCCGATGCTTCCTCCGTAACAGCCGCAATATTTTCTACTGCTTTTAGCACTTCAGACGCCTGTGCTGCCTGCTGTTCACTCGCCGCAGCAATTTCCGTAACGCGAGTTGATGCCTGATGAATGATTTCCATAATTTCTTCAAATGAATCGCCAGCCTGAGTAGCCTGTTTATTCCCAAACGTAACAGCCGCAACAGATTCATGCGTATTTTTTTGGATCGATTGAATTAAATTCGCAATCTCTTTTGTTGCCTTGCCGCTGCGTTCCGCCAATTTACGCACTTCATCGGCTACTACCGCAAAGCCTTTGCCCGCTTCCCCTGCTCGTGCTGCCTCAATCGCCGCATTTAATGCCAGAAGGTTTGTTTGTTCGGCAATTTCATCGATCATTTCAATAATTTCACCAATGGCAGTAGATTGATCGGATAATTCTTCCACTTTTTGTGCAATCATCCCCATTGCCTCAATGGAACTGCGAATGACCTTGCCACCTGTTTGGGCCATCTCAACTGCCTGTTCCGAGTTGGCAGCAGCCTGTTCGGCATTTTTCGCTACCTGATTTACTGCATCAACAAACTGATTCATCATTTCATTCATGATCTCTGATGCTCCTGCCTGCTGCTGTGTGCCACTCGCAATTTCCTGCATACTGGCAGAAATTTGTTGGGAGCTTGCCGACAAATTCATCGAACTCGCGTTAATTTCTTTAATAATTTGCGCAAATCCTTTCATCATGGAATTGAAAGATGCAGATAACAGTCCGATTTCATCACGTGCCTGGTTCGTGCTTTGTAAAGTTAAATCTCCTTTTTCAGCACGCAATGCCAAATCAAGCATTTCCCGAACAGGTCGCACAATCATTCGGGAAATAAACAAGCCGAATAACACCGCAATAACCACAGCCGCAATGGTCAGACAAAAAATCATGATAGTAGCATTTTTTGCACCGGCTGTCATTTGTACGCTTGTATTGTCTGCCAGTTTATCGTTGTAAGCAGCCAGATTAATTAGTACCGTATTCACTTTATTAAGAGGTGGAAGTGCGTACGTGTTAAATGCATTGTACGCCCCGACTTTGTCACCTTTGTCAAGCAACACAAGTGCTTTTTCACGTTCCTGACGATACGTGGCTATCGCATCTTTCAACTCTTTCCATTGATTCCTCTCCTCCTGTGTCATATTCGTTCCTTCAAAAACTTTTATATCCTGATCTACCTTTTGCACACGATCATTAAAATCAGCGACTAGCTTTTGTTCCTGAACCGGGTCCTTCGTCAACATTCTCGCATAAACAACGGCTTCCGTTGCACGTAAATGAGCACGCATATCATTCAGCACACGGACAGGAATCAAATTATCACGATACATCTCATTTCCCTGTTGTTCCAGCTTCGTAAGATAATGATACGCAATATAGCCCACACCGGATAAAAATAGTGCCGCTACGATAATAAGGGTTAAAATTTTGTTTGCTACTTTCATGTTCTGAATCCATCCCATGACACTCACTCCTAGATTATATATATTTTTAAATGGGTAACACCTCTAACATAAAATGAATTATAATGTATATTTTACAATATTATTATTAATTTACATATTAAAGAAAGTGAAAATAATCACAAAGGTTCTGTTGTTTGAATCGTTATGCCTAATCATCACATGAATCTAATTACCCATTATAAAAGGCTCGACTGAACAAGACTGCTCGATCAAGGAGTTTTTCAGCTTTCATTCATAAAGAGGGGACAACATTCAACGCTCCATGTATTATTAGGAAGGATGAAACATTTGGTTTCTTATTTTGAAAGAAAGTCAGTACGCTATCTTTTTCCGCCTAACCATTCTCGTATTTGCTACTTTGATTTTACTAACTATGATGCCGTGCTGGGTGGTTGTGATTGGAGCAATTGGAGCAAACGTTATGGAGGATATAACATGAAAAAATGGATCGTACTCAATATAATCCAGTTACTTCTATCCCTGATTGTTTTACTCATGAGTACAATAAATGTGTTAATGAGTCCAACTCATGATTATTTTCCTGGTTTTGTAGTTCAGTTTTTTCTCGGTGTGCTGTTTGGAGTTATCGGGCTTAACCAGTTACTCCAAAAACAAACTCGATTTGCTATCTTCTGTTTTATTGTAATGATATTTAGTCTCTTTGCTTCTTTTTATATTTTTAACGTCCAATCATTCACAGTTCACTAAATAATCCAAACACAAAACCCCCTGATTTGGACATCTTCTCCAAATCCAGGGGGTTTTCTGCAACTTCTCGAAATATTACACGATTAGGTAAATTTTTTAAAGGTTAATCCAAATCCGGCATAATCGCTTTCACTAATGACAGAAAACGTGGTCGAGTCCGGTTCGCCACTTCCATCACCTGTTCATGTGTAAGCGGCGCAAGCTCTTCTCCGATTGCCATATCCGTGACACACGCAATACCAAGCACCTTAAGTCCGGCATGACTGGCCGCAATCACTTCTGGTACCGTCGACATGCCAACCGCATCCGCCCCGAGCCGAGCAAGCATCGTGAGCTCCGCTGGCGTCATATACGAAGGGCCACTAATGCCTGCATACACCCCTTCCTTTACGGCAATGCCAAGCTCTACTGCCTTCGTACGGGCACGCTTACGATATTCTGCCGTATACGCATCCGACATATCCGGGAAGCGCGGGCCGAACATAGACAAGTTCGCACCGATCAGCGGGTGATCGCCCGTCCAGTTAATATGATCGCCAATGAGTATCAGATCGCCCGGTGCAAATGCCCGGTTCATGCCGCCACACGCATTCGTCACAACAAGCGAAGAGATACCAAGCTGCCGCATCACATATACAGGGAGTGTAACCTGCTGCATCGTATACCCTTCATAATAATGAAAGCGCCCCTGCATTGCCGCTACCGTGCGACCTTCAAGCGTCCCGACTACAAGCTCTCCCTTGTGACCTTCTACAGTCGAAACCGGAAAGTGCGGGATATCTCCATACGAAATCCGCACCGCATCGGTAATTTCATCGGCCAACACACCAAGACCCGAGCCAAGAATAAGCCCGATCTCCGGCTGGTGCGTGCCGATCTTCTCCTGAATAAACGCACACGCCGCCTCTATCTGCTTCATTCTTCCTTCCATCATACGTCCTCCCGTGACATCTCCTGCACAATCTCTTTAACAAGCGTCAAAAACGTATGCTTCACTTTCTCAGCCGTCTCCATCACTTCGTCATGTGACAATGGTTGAGGTAAAATACCCGCCGCCATGTTACTAATGCAAGAAATGCCAAGTACACGCAGCCCAGTATGACGTGCCACAATCACTTCCGGCACGGTCGACATGCCGACTGCATCACCGCCGAGAATACGAATCATCCGAATCTCCGCCGGTGTCTCATAGCTCGGGCCAAGCATACCCGCATATACGCCCTCTTTTAGCTCAATGCCATGGCGTTCGGCCACCTGACGTGCCAACGTACGCAACTTCGGGCAATACGCCGCTGACATATCCGGGAAGCGTACACCGATCGCCTCATCATTCGGTCCGATCAGCGGGTGACGGCCAGTCAGATTCAAGTGATCGGAAATAAGCATGAGATCGCCCGCTTCATATGATTCATTCACGCCCCCGGCCGCATTCGTCACGATAATACTCGTAACGCCCATTGCTTTCATAACATGGACCGGAAATGTCACCGCATCCAGGCCATGTCCTTCATAGTAATGGAAACGTCCCTGCATCGCGACGACCGTCTTACCGTGAAGCTGTCCGATGACAAGCTGTCCTTTATGCCCTTCCACCGTAGAAATCGGAAAGTGCGGGATGTCTCCATATGGAATCCGCACCGCACCTGTAATCTCATCCGCTAACACACCGAGACCTGAACCGAGAATAAGTCCGATCTCCGGACGGGCGGTTGTTTGTGTGGCAATATACGTTTGTACATCACGAATCGCTGCTTGATCTGGCATGAGAATTCCTCCTTATGCGTCTTGTTTTGCAATTTCTTGTAGAAAACTTGTGCCAATTAGCGGCTGTGCCACATCGAAATTCTCGGCAATCGTCGCACCAATATCCGCAAATGTCCCTCGTACACCCAAATTCAGGGCAGACTGCATCGCGGTATGATACACAAGCAATGGCACATATTCTCGTGTATGATCCGTTCCATGATGCACCGGGTCATTACCGTGGTCAGCTGTAATAATAAGCAGGTCATCCGGACGCAGCGCCGCTAGAATTTCAGGCAGACGTGCATCAAACGCTTCAATCGCATCCCCATAGCCCTGCGGATTGCGGCGGTGACCATACAGCGCATCAAAATCAACCAGATTCAAAAAGGCCAACCCGTGAAAATCACGCTTCATCACATCAAGCAGCTTATCTACTCCGTCCATATTCGATTTTGTTTTAATCGAATCCGTTACGCCTTCTCCCGCATAAATATCCGAGATTTTGCCGAGTGCAATCGAATCAAGCCCGGCATCTTTCAGCCGGTTCATCACCGTTTCACCCGGTGGCAATACAGAATAGTCATGACGGTTTGCCGTACGGATAAAATGTCCCGGCTCTCCGATGAACGGACGCGCAATAACACGCACAACGGAATGTTCATCATCAAGTGTCAGCTCACGCGCCACCTCGCAGATGCGATACAACTCCTCAAGCGGTACAACTTCTTCATGAGCCGCAATTTGGAAGACACTGTCTGCCGACGTGTACACAATGACGTCTCCCGTCCGCATATGCTCTGCGCCGAGTTCATCAAGAATTTCTGTTCCAGATGCCGGCTTATTCCCCAGCACCCCGCGCCCGATGCGCTCACAAAATGGCGTAATCAAACTATCGGGAAAACCGTTCGGCCACGTTTTAAATGGGGTCTTCACTTCAAGCCCCATGATCTCCCAGTGACCTGTTGATGTATCCTTGCCGCGCGATATTTCTTTCATCTTGCCAAAACCTGCAGCAGTCTGCCCATCCGCCGCCACCCCTTGAAGCGGTGCAATATGCCCAAGCCCGAGACGCTCCAGGTTCGGCACATTAAGCCCGCCGCGCTGCTCCGCGATATGACCAAGCGTATGAGCACCTGCATCCCCATAATCCGGGGCATCCGGCAGTTCCCCAATACCCACACTATCCAATACAATCAAAAATACCCGTTGAAAGTCTCCCATATGTATTCCTCCCTGCTGATACTGGTCGTCACAAACGATAGGAAAGGGCACTTCCCGCTTGCGTGAAAAGTACCCTTTGTTTTATGCCCTCGGATGCGCCTTCGCATACACTTCTTTTAAGCGCGTCTTCGTTACATGAGTATAAATCTGTGTCGTAGAAATATCCGCATGACCGAGCATCTCCTGCACCGAACGAAGATCAGCTCCATTCTCCAATAAATGCGTCGCAAACGAATGCCTGAGCGTATGAGGTGTAACCTCCTTATTGCTGTTGGCCACCTGCGCATATTTCTTGATGATCTTCCAGAACCCCTGCCGTGACAAGCGGCGTCCATGGTGATTCAGGAACAGCGCTTCATCGCTCCCGCGCTTCTTCAACAGCGGGCGGCTGCGCTCAATGTAGCCGCGCACATTCTCAATCGCCAGACGTCCCAACGGAATAATGCGTTCCTTCGAACCTTTGCCAAAACATTTAATGAAGCCCATCGCGAGATTCACATCGGCCAGATTCAGCGATACAAGCTCGGACACCCGAATTCCTGTTGCATACAACAGCTCAAGCATCGCCTTATCGCGCATGCCAGCCGGCATATGCGCGTCTGGACCATTCAAAAGCGTCTCCACTTCCGTTACAGACAACACCTGCGGCAGCTTCTTCTCAATCTTCGGAGACTCCAGATTCACGCTCGGATCTTTATCTGTAATCTTCTCTCGCAGCAAAAACTGATAAAAGGCCCGAATGGATGCTACATTACGCGATATGGTAGCTGTTGCCCGTCCCTGCTCCTGCAACCGCATGAGATAGCCCATAATTTGTGCCCGAGTCGTCTGATTAATGTCTGTAAAACCTTCTTCTCTCACGTACGTGCAGTATGCGGTCAAATCACGCTGATACGATTCTAGCGTATTTTTGGCCAACCCTCTCTCCACTGTAAGATAATGGATAAAATGGGTGATCAAATCTTTCATTTCCTGCTCTCCTCAACCGTCCAAAAATCGTGCATACACACGCTAGCATGTCCTGTAATATTGTATTCCACAATAATACCGAGTTTCCTGCCCTCATGCAAAACTTTATTGGCTTCTCCCTACTCACCGTAATAATAAAAGTCAAATAATCGTCGCTTCGTATCAGCATACACACTCCCTGTACCACCAAGAGACTTCATTGCTTTTACTGCTTTTCCATCCGGTTCCTGGTAAGGTTGTGCAGGCTTAATGACATCATTCATATACAGAAACAACTGGTAAAAAATAAACGTACAGGCCATAAAAATGAGCAGCAGCTTAAACGCTTCTGACACGCGGCGATATGATACAAACATACAAATCTCCTTCCATTCAACTTCCATATATGCTCCATCCTATTCGATTGTGTGCTTTTTTATACCCGTATGGCATTTGCATTTGCTCATTGTCATGCTAAAATGTATGGTTGAATTGACTTTTTTAAAAATAAGGTGTGGATGAACCATGTACAACCACGAAGAAAAAGAGAATGACCGAACAAAAACGATATTTAGCCGCTTGAACGTATTGCTGCTTGTTGTGTTTCTGATTTTCTCTGCGATGATTTTCCGCCTCTCCTATGTACAAATTGTGAAAGGTGCGAAGTTCGAAAAAGAAGCATCTGCAAAGTCAGACAAAAAAATTCCGATCCTAGCAATGCGGGGCAATATTTACGATCGAAACGGCAATCTAATCGTACACAGCCAGGGCTCGTTCACCGCTGTATTTCAAGAAAAAGATTATATGAACGAAGCGTATTACGTAAACCTTGTGACCAAGCTTGAAAAAATTCTTACAGGCACAAAGAAAGAAGACTTGCTTAAAAAAATGGACGTCGGCTACGAATTCAAGAACGGCAAAGTTGAACGTACGATGCGCATGACAAGTAAGTTTCTTGAAAAGGATCTGAAGTATGATCTGTCTCAAAAGGAAATCGCGTATCTCGCCGAGCATCGAAGCGATCTCGATGGGATCACGGTCGTAACAAAGCCAATTCGTGTATATGACCCGAATCAAGTTGCTGTACAAACAATCGGCTATGTACGCCCGTTCAACGTTACCGAAAACCAGGGCAACGAATACTATCTGGCACGCAAAGATTCGTATCTGCCAAATCAGATGGTCGGATATGATGGAATTGAACGCAGTTACGAAGAACAACTGCGCGGTGAAAATGGCTATCGCCTGTATCAGGTAGCTGCCAACCAGACGATTCTACAACAGATTAAGGAAGTTCCGCCAACACGCGGCAACAACCTGTATCTGACCATTGATGATCGCGTACAGCTCGACACCCGTAATTTCATTAGAGACTTCCTGCCAAAACTGCGCGGAACCGGTAAGAATGCGTACAATGCCCGCAACGCCTATGCAGTGGCAATCGAAGTTAAAACAGGTAGAGTCGTCGCTACGGTCAGCTACCCGGAATACGATCCAAATATCTGGACATCGGGACCGGATAAAGAAACGTACGAGGCGAACCAGTATTCGTTCCCGAACGGTACAATTAGTAGTGCCCCGCACGACGTTCGCCCGAAAACCGGGGATGATGCCGCATTAGAAACATATAGACATCCGGCCTCTATCCTTCCGTCTGGTTCGGCTCTCAAGCCAGCGACGGTTTTAACGGGGCTTGCAGAAAAGGTCATCACGCCTTATGACACATGGTCAGACCCTGGTGCTTATCGATACGGCTCTTCAGCAGGGGACGTCATTCACAATGACAGCAACCATAATTATGGCTTATTAACCCCGCAACGGGCACTTAAGTTCTCGTCTAATACGTATATGGCACGGGTTGGTAAAGCACTGCGGGATAAGTTGGGCAAGGATACGATCTTTACGTATCAGAAATACCTCCGCGCCTTCGGCCTGGGTATCAAAACCGGGGTCGATTTGCCGAATGAATCAAGTGGTAAGGAAGATTTTCTTGTAATGAATGCAAAATACGGTCCAACTGCTGCGATGGTACAAGCTTCCTTTGGTCAGCAAGGCCGCTATACTACCATGCAACTTGCTCAGTACGCAGCGACACTGGCAAGTAAGGGCGTTCGCTATCGTCCACAGTTAGTGGACCGGATCGTAGACAATAATGGTAAAGTAGTCCAGTCATTCAAGCCAGAAGTTCTGAGCAAACTGAATCTCCCAGATGAGTACTGGCGAGTTGTTCACGAAGGAATGGTCATGGTTACAACTGAATCAGGGGGTACAGCAGTCGGCGCATTTGCCGGATTCCCGTACCATGTAGCGGCTAAAACCGGTACATCCCAGCAAGATATTTACGTTCCTAGTTCTGTCGATTTCTCGAAAAAAGTAACCTGGCACAAAGCCAACAAGATTAATAACGGGGTGTTTGTTTCATTCGCTCCCGCTGAAGATCCAAAGCTTGCGGTTGCTGTTATCGTTCCGGAAGGTGGTTATGGTAGTCAATCTGCCGGTATGATCGCGCGGGCGATCTATGACTCGTATAATAAACACGTTGGCCTTGGTCCGACAGACAAGCCGTATGTTCCCGCGACGGCGGCTCCGAATATGGCGAAGAAATGATTAAAGGGCTGTCCTGTGAGAAATTACAGGGCAGCCCTTTTTTTGTAGTTCGACAACGTATGGAGGTGGAGTGAGAGAAGGAATAAGCAGTTGCTTATCATCTGATATACTAAACTGAAAAATGAAACTAAAATGCTTAATTTCTTTCTCCGATATATATTACAAGAAATTATTACATAAAAGAAAGAAGGCATTTATGAAAAAAAGAACACCACTTTCAACATGCATAGGTAGTACTTTGCTAGCAGCAATCATCAGCGTCCCCTATATTACTGATCCTGTAGTTAACGCACAAAGTGCCCAATCCAGCACACAGTTAACACAACTTACTCAGTCTGCAAGGACAACATTGGAAGAGAATTATTCTACATTTCCTCCTGCTGATGAATTTCCAGGGAAAGTTCCTAGTGATGCTCCAAGGATCACTAATAAAGCAATTGAAGTCAATTTTGACTATCATGACTTCAGTTACTTACGCATGTCTTCACCACCAGGCACATGGGTAAGTACAGGACTTTACGCACCGCCTAATGGTGAGATCAGCTTGAATGTACCCGAGGGTATTACTGATCTCGATGTACAAATTGGAGCGCATACCGATAAATTAAAAAATGAACCGACTCAGAAACGTGCGCCCGTTGTTGTCCTGCGTCAAAAACTAGTTCCGGGGATTAATAAAATTAGTAATCCATACGGCGGCTTACTTTACCTAATTCCAACCAAAGCTAAACCAGGGAAAAAAGCGATTATTACAATCAGCGGTGCAGTGAATGCTCCCTACTTTATTTTAGGTAAAACAACTGAACAGCAATGGAAAAACATGATTAGAAATTATCCGGCACCCTGGGCTGAATTGCAAAGCAAACGCGTGATCCTAACGGTTCCATCTGAAGATATTCGGAAGTTGGATCATCCAAAAGAATTGATGGAAAAATGGGATGAAATCATCAACCACTATGATGAACTGGTTGGTCTTGCACCAAATAAACCAGAACCAAATCGAAGTCCAGACCGTCCGTTCCGCTATGTAGCCGACAAAGAAATCAGCGCAGGTTGGATGCACTCTGGCTATCCGATTATGTTCTATCAAGGTTCTACTTCAAAAGCAATTGTAGATAGTAATAAGATTCAGCATGACGGATGGGGATTCTGGCATGAATTAGGACATGACTATCAACAAGGAGCATGGGAGTGGAATTCGATCGTTGAAGTAACAACGAATTTACACTCATTGAATATTCAAACGAAATACGGCAATCCATCCCGCTTAGTAAGCAAAGATAAGGATGGAAAATCAACCTATGACAAAGCACTTACGTTTGTAAACAGTAATACTCCCGGAAAAAATTTCAATGATGACAAACAAATTGACGTTTGGGAGCGTCTAGTAATGTTTATGCAGCTGCAACAAGCATATGGTTGGGATTTCTACACCAAATTACATATTGCTTATCGTGAACTGCCTGCGAATCAATTGCCAAAAAATACTCAGGAAAAAATCGATACATTTGTTGTAATGACTTCTAAATGCAGCGGAGAAAACTTATTGCCGTTTTTCGATAAATGGCGACTTACATATTCAGACCAGGCAAAGAAAAGTGTATTAAAAATGAATGTAAAACCACTAAAAAAAGAGATTTGGAAACTAAAACAAGAGTAGCAATCCATGATACAGACAAAGCCTCTTACCCTACCTAAGAGGTTTTGCTGTTATAAAACTTATTATTGCTCTACGAAAACCCAAAGCAAAAATCAGGGCATATGCCCTGATTTTTTTGTCTACATCTGCGGTTTTGGTTTGCTAACTTCGTCCAGATCAACGTTGTCGATACAGCGGTGGCATACACCATGGAATGACAGACGATGATCCAAGATATGGAATCTAAACTTATCACTGACAGCCTGCTCCACTTCACCAAGAAGATCTTCGTGAAT
The DNA here is from genome assembly GCF_002355375.1 of Aneurinibacillus soli. GTDB lineage: Bacteria > Bacillota > Bacilli > Aneurinibacillales > Aneurinibacillaceae > Aneurinibacillus > Aneurinibacillus soli. Next base: position 3,232,515 of record NZ_AP017312.1, read on the forward strand.
CTCGTCTACGGTACCGCATTCCACACATATCAAATGATGATGATGATGTTCAGCGTCTTCACTGCGGAAATCGTAGCGTACCGCGCCATCACCGAAATTCACTTTATCGAGAATACCAAGCTCACTCATTAGCTCCAACGTACGGTATACAGTCGCAAGGCCAGTTTCCGGTGCTTTTTGCTTTACGAGCAGCCAGACTTCCTCGGCGGACAGGTGCTTTTCTTCATTTTCAAGCAACACCCGAAGTGTTGCTTCCCGCTGCGGAGTCAGCTTATAACTATGTTCATGCAATTGCTGTCTGATTCTCTCAATTCGTTCTTCCATCACAGACCCTCCCCGAGCAGCTTTCATACATGATTATTATAGTGGAGGGTGTATACCGAGTCAAATATAATTCTTATTTAATAACAATTATTATAAATTTCATAATCGCTGCACTTGCATGTTTCATCAGCGCAGGCGAGATAAATGCTTCGAAAGCAGCTGCCACCGTCATCACTCCACCCATGATGAGAATGAGCATACTATACATAAGAAACCGTGGATAAATTGCCCCGCCCCGCTTCATAAACCGCGACTGAATCAACTGCATCGAAAACGATACACCTGCTGTGGCAACAATAATAACCGCCGGGATCACCAGCAGATTTTGCGGGAGTACAGAAACTACAGCAAAGTATAACCCCTCCCAGTGAAGCTGATTCACCAAAAAACCAACTGTAAAGCCAAGCACGACCCCTTTGAGGAATACCATCAGCAGAATAAGCGGCAACCCGATCACCGACAGGCCAAGCAGCCACATAAATCCGAGATACTTCAAATAATGACCGAGTGAATTTTGGAAGCTGCGTACAGGCTCGGCAATGTTGTCGGTTTTTAGCTCATGAAAAAACTGGCTTACATACATGTACAATTCCTGCTTCTGCGTCAATCCAAGCGAATTAACCACAACTGCACCAAAGCCAAGCCCCATCACAAACAGCACGGTCGTAAACAAATAAAGCGATGAATGTTCGCGCAAGTTTTGCTGGAATGTTTGTCCCCATTTACCACGTGCCATCGGACTTCTCCCCTCTGTTTATCTTACCGTCATATATATGACGGACAGGGAAGAAATATGTGCAACTATTATGTGCGTGATTCGAGTTTCCAGGCGTATACAGCCATTATGGTCTTCGCGTCACAAATCTCCCCACTCTCGATCAGCTGCTGCGCTTCTTCGACCGTGATGTGCATAAGCTCAACGAATTCATCCTCATCCGGTTTCGCTTCTCCTGCTATCAGGCCATCTGTGCGGTACAGGTGAATGATCTCATCTGCAAAGCCCGGTGATGTATAACATGATGCAACATGCTGCATCGTACGTGTCGTATAGCCCGTCTCTTCTTCCAGCTCCCGATGTGCACATACAACAGGCTCCTCACCCGGTTCGAGCTTTCCAGCTGGAATCTCCACAATGGTACGCCCGAGCGGCTTGCGGAACTGGCGCACAACGACTAGGCGGTTGTCGTCTGTAATGGCCATTACCGCAACTGCGCCCGGATGGGTCACAATTTCACGAGACGCTGTTTTTCCATTCGGGAGCTCCACCTGATCCACCTTCAATGTAATCACTTTTCCTTCGTAAATCGTTTGACTGCTAATTGTTTTCTCATTCATCTTCTAGCCTCATTTCCGATAAATAGTGTGCATTCTCCTGTTTATTGAACCATAGCGGGGAAGAGAAATCCATTGCCCGAAGAAAGCAGGCCGCATAATACATATGTGCAAAAAACAGACCGTCTTCCTCCACACCTCGATTCATCGTTATAAGCGGAATCTCGTAATCGGCTGTAAGCTCCTCCCACCTTTCTGCCGGAAGTGTCTCATGTAAAATAACCGTATGATACACAGACTGCTCTCCCCATTCATCTACTAACTCCTGCGTCGTATTGATGACTAACGGCGTTTCTCGTAAAAAACGTAACACCGTTTGTGTATGATGGCTGATCCCTTGATGCCGTGTACGCTTATCGGCTTTACTTACGCGCGGAAGCAAAATCGGAATGCCTCCGAGACTTCGTACCGCTTGCACAATTGCGATCTGTTCCATGCCGCTAAAGCCAAATGGTGTCGCTGTCCCGACCGTTCCCGGTCCGGGCGCCACAATCACTACGTCCGCCTGCCACACAAGTCTCGCGGCAGCCAGTGCTGTGTATAAATTCACGCATTCGCTGTCTCCGCCAAAACCGTGCCCGTATGTAATCGCTGCACATAATCGTCCAGATTGTCGTAGCGCTCGTACATGCTGACTGAGCGCAAGCGGTTGCGCCCCCCCTTCACTCATAATATACACAAGTCGATACGGACTTCTCCCCTTACTGTTATGCAAAGCCAGTGCAAAGGCCGGCAGCATACTGTGCAACTCCCCAACCACAACCGGCATTCCTTTCAGTACGTCTTCCTCTACTGCGGCAAACTGTGCATGATGCGGACTATCCGGCTCTTCTGCCGCCAGGACCGCATGCTGAAACGGTGTATAACGCCCTTTCATAATATGCCCACTCTGCCGATGCGCCTGCTGTAGTGGTGTACCGATATCCTTCTCATCAGACCGCGCTGCGACGAAATGATACCCACCACTTCCAAGACCCAGCGTAACAGCTGTCGTATTTAGCAGTACCTGCTCTCCTTCCTCTACCTCTCCAAGCCATTGCGGGTAATGCAGCGCACGCGCTTCTTCCCCCTCAATCTCTACCTTGATTTCCTGCATAGCTTTCTCGGTTCGTACAATGCGCAGTACTGTTCCGTATGCCCATGTGATCATCTTTTTTGCCCCCCTTTCAGTAAGGAGGTTATGCAGGCTTTTGGTGAAAAAGCACGCTTCCTGTTATCTCAAGACCTAGCTTTCGTGGAATCGACAAGGTTTGGTGGGGGAGGAAAGAAGAGGGATAAGCCGTTCGCTTTGTTACGCTTACAGAGAAGTAAGAACTGTCCGCTCCGGGAGATCAGCGAACTCGCCCGCAAAAGAGGTCCCTCGATGTAGACTCACGGAAGGATTGCGGGCAAAGGCCCGTTCGCCGCTCTCCCTCCGCTGAGTGATCGCGTAAAGGCGCTCTCTTGCCCATCCCTCTTCTCCCCTCCCAACACAGCTTTGATTCAGAAAAGCTTGCTTGACGTAAGGGCTGATTTATCTGATAGTTCAGAGGCTTTCCCGAAAAGAGCTGGACATTGTTTTTAGCTATGCAACGAAGCCTAACAACAAAATTTTTGCTTAATGGTTGTCTGCCAAATTGGTTAGGAGCGGAGAAGGAAGTCGCTATGGAACGTCTTTACGCAGCTACCTAGCGGAAGGGGGTAGGCGAACGGGCTTTTGCCCACAATGCTTCTGTGAATAAGCTTCCTCGCTCCTCGTTTGTGGGCGAGTTTGCCTGCCGCCTGGAGCGGTCAGTCTCCGCTTCACCGTAAGCGTAACCAAGTGACAAAGCGACTTCCATCTCCGCTCCTCCACCACACTCTGGATAGAACCAATAACCAAAAAAAGATGCCTCGATCATTCGAGACATCTCCCACATATAGCAATTATTCAGCCACTGCTTCTTTACAAAGCGCCACCACAAGCTCGGCTGTTTTCACAAGCTCTTCTACCGGAATTTTTTCTTTCGTTGTATGAATATCTTCGTACCCAATCGCCAAATTCGCAGTTGGAATGCCGTGCCCGGATAGTACATTCGCATCGCTTCCGCCGCCGCTTGCAAGCAGGCGTGGTTTACGTCCGACCGCCTTTACGCCGGCGATCGCTTTCTGCACGACTTGATCTGCTTCCGAGAACTTGAAGCCGGGATATGCGATCTCGATGTCGACTTCCGCACGCGCACCGAATTCCGCTGCCGTCTCTTCAAACGCCCGCTTCATTTTTTCAAGCTGAGCGTCCAGCTTCTCCTTCACAAGACTGCGTGCTTCCGCATGCACCATCGCTTTCTCACATACAACGTTTGTCGGACCGACGCCTTCAAAGCTGCCGATATTGGCTGTTGTCTCACTGTCTACGCGACCAAGCGGCATGCGGGAAATTGCCTTGCTCGCCACTTGGATAGCACTGATCCCTGCTTCCGGATTCACACCGGCATGCGCAGAGCGACCGTGGATGACAGCTGTGATTTTCGCCTGGTTCGGGGCAGCAATAATGATATCGCCCACCTTGCCATTACTGTCAAGCGAAAAGCCGTACTTCGCCTCCAGAAGAGACGGATCGAATACTTTTACGCCCTGCAAGCCAGACTCTTCCCCGACAGTAATCAAAAATTGAATGGTTGCATGTGGTGTACTCGTTTCTTTGAGCACACGCAATGCTTCAAACATCGCCGCAATCCCGGCTTTATCGTCACTGCCGAGGATCGTTGTGCCGTCAGATACAATGTATCCATCCTTAATGTCCGGTTTAATCCCCTTGCCCGGCACAACCGTATCCATATGGCATGTAAAATAAATCGTTGTACCATCCACAGTTCCCGGAAGTGTTGCTACAATGTTACCGGCTTCATGATCGGTCTTGGATGCCGCGTCATCTTCTACGACCGTAAGGCCAAGCTCTGAAAATTTCGCTTTCAGTACATCGCAAATCATCCGTTCATGCTTCGTTTCACTATCTACTTGAACAAGTTCTATAAATTCAGTCACAATCCGGTCTTGCTGTACCATAAAAAACACCCTCCTGTTGTATAAAAAACACGTACAAACTACGGTGTTCATTATACACAACAAGGGAGGGTGTTTCCACTAATTACATATCGCTATCTTGGGGTACGACGCATGCGAGCAAGTCGTTCGGCTCCTGCGTCGCGTGCCGGAGCTGTACGCATATACAGCTGATTGTTCGCACGATTGTGCACAACCTTGCGTGTATTCATCAGCGCATGACGACCAGCCTGCTTCCAGCTCAGCGTCCCGGTATCTTCTGTCGAAAAAGTCTGGCTACCTTCATCCACTAGCTGCGTGGTAGCCGTATCTTCTACAGCTACTGCAGCCTCCATAACCGCTACTGCTTCGCGTTCAAGTGTCTGATTCATGCTGTCCTACTCCTTACAACGGAATATTTCCGTGTTTTTTCGCCGGACGCATTTCCCGCTTGTTGCGCAGCATTTCCAGTGCTTCCTGGAGCTTCTGGCGCGTTTCACGCGGGTCGATAACATCGTCAACCATACCGCGACGTGCTGCCACATACGGATTTGAAAACTGGTCACGGTATTCCGCGATTTTTGCCTGGCGTGTTTCCGCCGGGTTCTCGCTGTTTTCGATCTCGCGTGCGAAGATGATGTTTGCCGCACCTTCCGCACCCATTACCGCGATTTCCGCATTCGGCCATGCGTATACAATGTCCGCACCGATCGCTTTCGAGTTCAGGGCTACATACGCGCCACCAAATGCTTTGCGAAGAATAACGGTAATCTTCGGAACGGTTGCCTCGGAGTACGCGTACAGAATTTTCGCGCCGTGACGGATGATACCGCCGTGCTCCTGGTTGATACCCGGGAAGAAGCCCGATACGTCTTCAAATGTGATGAGCGGAATGTTGAACGCATCACAGAAGCGGATAAAACGAGACAGCTTATCGGACGAGTTAATGTCAAGTCCACCCGCCATGAATTTCGGTTGGTTCGCAATCAGGCCAACGGAATGACCGTCGATGCGACCAAAGCCGATCACGATGTTTTTCGCGAAATCCGGCTGAATTTCCATGAAATCACCGTTATCGACAATACGCTCAATTACTTTGCGTACATCGTATACTTTCGTAGTGGCAATCGGCACGATCTCAGCAAGCTCGTCATCCCAGCCATCATTTTTCTTGCGCTCATACGGCACAGCCGGTGCGTCTTCCATGTTATTTTGTGGCAGGAAGCTAAGCAGACGACGGATCTCGTCGAGCATTTCTGACTCGGATGGAGAGGTCAGGTGCGCATTCCCGCTAATTGAGGCGTGTACTTTCGCGCCGCCAAGGTTTTCAGATGAAATCTTCTCACCGGTTACAGCTTCGATTACTTTTGGTCCGGTAATGAACATCTGGCTTGTTTTCTCTACCATGCAGACGAAGTCAGTGATTGCCGGAGAATATACGGCACCGCCCGCACACGGTCCCATAATCACAGAGATTTGCGGGATGACACCGGAATAAACGGAGTTACGATAGAACACGTGACCATAACCGTCAAGTGATTCTACACCTTCCTGAATACGCGCGCCGCCCGAATCATTCAAGCCGATCATTGGGGCACCGTTTTTCGCAGCGAGGTCCATTACTTTGGCAATCTTCTGCGCGTGCATTTCTCCAAGTGCACCGCCGAATACTGTGAAGTCTTGCGAGAAGATGAATACGAGGCGACCGTTTACTTTACCGTATCCGGTTACAACCCCTTCACCTGGGCCTTCCATTTTTTCCATACCAAAATTTGTTGTACGGTGCTCGATAAACGGATTCAGTTCCACGAAGGTGTCACGGTCGAGAAAAAGATCAATCCGCTCCCGTGCAGTCAGCTTGCCTCGGTTGTGCTGGGCATCAATTCGCTTATCACCGCCGCCAAGTTCGACTTTGCGGCGTCGTTCGTACATCTCATCAATTTTTTCGTACATCGTGCTCATAGTGTAAGGATCCTCCTATCCAAATGCAGTCTCTATTTATATACGTAGCGGAAAAAGGCGGACTAGAATCCGCCTCCTACCCTTGTTATTCCATGTTTAGTGTTTGTCCGCATGTCCTTCCAACGGAGCAGAATCTGCCTTCTCACACAGCTCAAGCAGAACACCGCCTGTTGCTTTCGGGTGCAGGAATGCGACCATGTTGTTGTGCGCACCGAGCTTCGGCGTTTCAGTAATCAGTTTTACGCCCGCTTCTTTCAACGTAGCAAGACGCTCCTTCTGGTTGTCCACTTTGAGCGCAACGTGGTGAATTCCTTCGCCCTTCTTCTCGATAAACTTCGCAATCGCACTCTCCGGGCTTGTCGGCTCAAGAAGCTCAATGTGCGATTCTCCGATTTCGAGGAACGCCACGCGAACCTTTTCGCTTTCAACTGTTTCAAAACCAGTCAGTTTCAGGCCAAGCACTTGTGTATAGAACTTCAACGATTCATCGATGCTTTTTACAGCAATACCGATGTGCTCGATCTTTTGCGGGGATGACATGAGCGGTTCTGTGCCTGCTTCCGCTACACCAAGCTTGTGACGAATAAAGTCTGCTGCATCGCTTGTGTTTGTTCCCGGTGTAAAGACGTGTGCCACGCCACTCTCTTCGAGGAATGGAATATCCTCATCCGGAATAACACCGCCGCCGATAACAAGAATATCGTCCGCACCTTGCTCCTTGAGCAGGCGGATTACTTCCGGGAACAGCTCATTATGCGCGCCAGACAGGCAGGACAAGCCGATTACACTTACGTCCTCCTGAATCGCACTTGCTACGATCTGCGCCGGTGTCTGACGCAGGCCCGTGTAGATTACTTCCATACCCTCATCACGCAGCGCCTGGGCAATAACCAGCGCGCCACGGTCGTGTCCATCCAGACCTGGTTTAGCTACTAATACGCGAATTTTCTTCTCCATCTGTCTTGTTCCTCCCCGTTATACAGCCCGGTACTCGCCGAATTCTTCACGAAGCACACCACAAATCTCGCCGATTGTCGCGTATACGCGCACCGCATCGAGAATAAGTGGCATCAGGTTGTCTGTACCTTGTGCACCAGTGCGAAGCGCTTCGAGCGCTGCCTGCACTTTGTCGTTGTCCCGGCGTGCACGCAGCTCTTCTAATTTGGCACGCTGTACTTTGCCGAGGCTTGGGTCTACGCGAAGCAGTTCCGGCTGCTTCTCGCCTTCGATGCGGAACTTGTTCACGCCGACCACAACTTCTTCGCCGCTTTCCACTTGCTTTTGGAACTCATATGCTTTCTCGTGAATTTCACGTTGCATGTAGCCTTGCTCAACGGCTGCAACAGCGCCGCCAATGTCTTCGATCTTTTTCATGTAGTCAAGCACCTGCTGCTCGATCTGGTCTGTCAGGCTTTCCACAAAATACGAACCTGCCAGCGGGTCAACCGTGTCGGTTACACCTGTTTCATATGCAATGATCTGCTGTGTACGCAGAGCAATACGTGCAGATTCTTCAGTCGGAAGCGCAAGTGCTTCGTCACGAGAGTTCGTGTGCAGACTCTGCGTACCGCCAAGAACAGCCGCAAGCGCCTGAACGGTAACACGAACGATATTATTATCCGGCTGCTGCGCTGTCAGTGTCGAACCACCTGTTTGCGTATGCACGCGGAACTGCCATGATTTTGGATTTTTTGCCTGATACTTCTCTTTCATGAGGCGAGACCAGATACGGCGTGCCGCACGGAATTTTGCGATCTCTTCAAAGAAGTTGTTATGGCCATTGAAGAAAAACGACAACTGCGGTGCAAAGTCATCCACACCAAGACCAGCTTGAATAGCCGCTTCTACATAGGCTACTGCATCCGCAAGTGTAAAGGCTACTTCCTGCACAGCCGTCGAACCAGCTTCGCGGATGTGATAGCCGCTGATGCTAATTGTGTTCCACTTCGGAACGTTGTTCGCACAGTATTCAAAAATATCAGTAATCAAACGCATCGACGGCTTTGGTGGGAAGATGTATGTGCCGCGTGCAATGTATTCTTTAAGAATGTCATTCTGAATGGTTCCAGACAGTTTCTCAGACGATACACCTTGTTTCTCACCAACTGCGATATACATCGCAAGTAGGACAGATGCCGGAGCATTGATCGTCATCGACGTACTTACCTTGTCAAGCGGAATCCCGTCCAATAACAGCTCCATGTCTTCGAGTGAATCGATCGCTACGCCTACTTTACCTACCTCTCCGGTAGACATCGCATCATCGGAATCGTAGCCGATCTGTGTTGGCAGGTCGAACGCACAGCTTAAGCCCGTTTGGCCCTGCTCCAGCAAATATTTAAAACGCTTGTTGGTCTCTTCCGCAGAACCGAAGCCCGCATACTGACGCATCGTCCAGAAACGGCCACGGTACATCGTCGGCTGTACCCCCCGTGTGTACGGATACTCACCCGGAAGACCTGATTTCTCCATGTACTCTTCTGTCAACTCATTTGGCAAATAAACCCGATCTACTTCCATGCCGGAAGAATTCGTAAATGTTTCTTTGCGCTCTGGTACTTTAGCAAGGCGTGCTTCTACCTTCTCTCGCCAGCTTTGTAGCGCTTTTTTTCCTTTGTTTTTACCCATGGTTTTCCCTCCTCGCAGAACACTCCGTTATTATGTCTCTCTCTGTAACTCTGGATATGGAACCCTGCAATTGTTCCAATCTTTCTACATATTCGATTCTCGTCCGCAAAATCCTTCTTATTTCGACAATTTTTCTTCAGGAAAAAAGCGGGCATTTTCGCCCGCTTTTTTGTGTTTATCTTTAGTATATACTTGTATCCAAACTGTATGCTTCAAGTTTCTGCTTCACACTTTGCAAGAATCGTCCACAGACAAGGCCATCTAATACACGATGATCAAGCGACAGGCATATATTTACCATATCCCGAATCGCAATCATATCATCAATCACAACTGGACGCTTCACAATGGATTCTATGCTGATGATCGCAGCCTGCGGATAGTTGATGATCGGTGTCGACAATACAGAACCGAATGATCCAGTATTATTTACCGTAAACGTTCCACCTGCCATATCATCCGGTGTCAGCTTGCCAGCACGTGTTTTCGCTGCCAACTCATCGACCGCACGGGCAATGCCGTAAATGCTCTTCTGGTCAGCATCTTTAATAACCGGAACGTACAGCGCATCATCCGTTGCAACTGCAATCGAGATGTTAATATTCTTGCGCAGTACGATATTCTCACCCGCCCATACGGAGTTCATGATCGGATATTCTTTAATCGACTCCACAACTGCTTTGATGAAGAACGGCAGGAACGTGAGATTGAAGCCTTCTTTCGCCTTGAATTCCCCTTTGACGCGGTTGCGCATTTTGACCAGGTTGGTCAAGTCAACTTCCATCATCGTCCATGCGTGCGGTGCCTCGTGTTTGCTCTGCGTCATCCGATTTGCAATCGCACGGCGTACCGGCGTAACCGGGATTTGTGTATCACCCGGATATGACGGCACGGACACAGTCTGCGGACGGGATACCGGAGCAGATGGCTGTGCGACTGGCGGAGCAGACACAGCTGTTGTTTGAACAGATGGCATCTCTTCTTCTGCGGTCTGGGCAGCAATCTGCGGAGATGCTGCAACGGCTCCCGGAGCAGCGGATGCTCCGCCGTTTTCGATGAAGGCAAGCACATCTTTGCGTGTGATGCGCCCCTCGCTTCCAGTTCCACTCACCTGATTCAGGTCAATCCCGTTTTCCTGCGCGAGCCGCATAACAGCCGGAGAATAACGTTTACCCGAGACTTTAGCCGCAGCAGGAGCACCTGCTGCCTGCTGCGGTACAGATGGAGCAGACGCTGTCTGTGCCGCTGGCGAGGTGGATGCCGTCTGCGGTTTTGCTTCCGGCGCCGGAGCGTCCCCTTCCACCTCGATATAGCAGATGAGTGCGCCGACTGCGAGCGTATCCCCTTCTTCGGCGACAAGCTGCGTCACTTTTCCTTCCACAGTCGAAGGAACTTCCGCGTTTACTTTATCGGTTGTCACTTCACAAAGCGGTTCGTATTTTTTTACGTAATCACCCGGTTTCACAAGCCAGCGGGCAATTGTGCCTTCTGTTACGGATTCCCCCAACTGGGGCATGAGTACTTCTGTTGCCATTACACCCACTCCTTCCTAGAATGCTGCCAGCTCGCGCATAGCGGTGGCTACTTTGTCCGGGTTTAACATAAAGAATTTTTCCATCGGCGGGCTGTACGGCATCGCTGGCACATCCGGTCCTGCCAGACGCTGAATTGGTGCGTCAAGATCGAACAGGCAGTGCTCCGCGATTACAGCTGCCACTTCCCCACCGACACCGCCGGATTTGTTATCTTCATGAATAATAAGCACCTTGCCCGTTTTCTTCACGGCTTCCACAATGCCTTCCACGTCAAGCGGATACAACGTGCGCAGGTCCAGAATATGAGCGCTAATTCCTTCTTCCGCCAGCTTCTCGGCTGCCTGCAGCGCAAAATGTAGCGTCAGGCCATAGCTGATTACGGTAATATCCGTTCCTTCCCGCTTCACATCTGACTTGCCGAGCGGAACTACATAATCGGTTTCCGGCACTTCGCCTTTAATCAAACGGTAGCAACGCTTATGTTCAAAGAACAGAACCGGATCCTCATCGCGAATCGCCGCTTTCAGCATGCCCTTCGCATCATACGGTGTGGACGGTGCAACCACTTTCAGGCCCGGCGTGCTTGTAAACAACGCTTCCACACTCTGTGAGTGATACAGCGCACCGTGTACACCTCCGCCATACGGAGCACGGATCACGAGCGGGCAGTGCCAGTCGTTATTCGAGCGATAGCGCATTTTCGCTGCCTCGCTTATGATCTGATTGAACGCCGGCATAATAAAATCGGCAAACTGCATTTCCGCCACCGGACGCATGCCATACGCCGCAGCCCCAATCGCCACGCCTGCAATCGCAGACTCTGCAAGCGGTGTATCAATGACGCGCTGCTCGCCGAACTCTTCATATAATCCGCTCGTTGCGCGGAATACCCCCCCGCGCACACCAACATCCTCGCCGAGCACGAATACTTTCGGGTCGCGCCGCATTTCCTCGCGCAGCGCCTGGGTGACCGCATCGATGTATGAAATAACTGCCATTTCCGATTCCCCCTTATTCCGCGTATACGTGACGCAGCGTGTCTTCCGGTGCCGGATACGGTGCGTTCTCCGCGTATTCTGTCGCTTCATCTACTTCGTGCGCTATCCGTTCGCCTATTTCCTTCTCGGTTACCTCATCAAGCAGACCGATTTCACGGAGATAGCTCGCAAAACGAAGCAATGGATCTTTCTTCTTCGCATCTTCCACTTCTTCACGGGAGCGATACGCACGGTCGTCATCGTCACTAGAGTGCGGTACCAGACGGTATGTTACCGCCTCGATCAGCGTCGCTCCTTCGCCACGACGTGCGCGGTCTACCGCTTCTTTTGTTGCTTTATATACTTCAATCGGGTCGTTTCCGTCCACAGAGATGCCCGGGAAGCCGTAGCCAAGCGCCCGGTCAGCTACACTTTTGCAAGCAAGCTGCTTCGTGATCGGAACGGAGATTGCATATTTATTGTTTTCACAGAAGAAAATAACAGGAAGTTTATGCACACCGGCAAAGTTCGCCCCTTCATGGAAATCCCCCTGGTTGCTTGAGCCTTCTCCAAATGAGGTAAACACAGCAAGATCCTTGCCCTCCATCCGTCCTGCAAGCGCCAGGCCAACCGCATGCGGCACCTGCGTCGTTACCGGACTGGAACCGGTCAGAATGTTATATTTGCGACCGCCAAAATGGCCCGGCATTTGTCGTCCGCCGCTGTTCGGATCTTCTGCCTTCGCAAACGCTGACAGCATCATGTCACGTGCTGTCTGACCGAATACGAGCACAAGCCCCATATCGCGATAGTACGGGCACGCATAGTCTTTTTGCGGGTCAAATGCGAACGCCGCCCCAATCTGCGCCCCTTCCTGTCCCTGGCAGGAGATCACAAATGGGATTTTGCCTGCCCGGTTCAACAGCCACATGCGCTCATCTACTTTGCGCGCTAGCAGCATGTAGTAATACATATCAAGTACCTGCTTATCCGTTAACCCTGCTTCCTGGTGACGAAGTTGTGCCATCGTAAGGTCCCTCCCTGCTTATGAATGAATCGCTTTGCCGTCGACAGCGAGTGCTGCCTCGCCCATGATTTCCGACAATGTCGGGTGTGGGTGAATCGTATGCCCGATCTCCCATGGTGTTGCATCAAGCACACGGGCAAGCGCCCCTTCTGCGATCAGATCGGTCACATGCGGTCCGATCATATGCACACCAAGCACATCATTTGTGTCCGCATCGGCAACAATTTTGACGAATCCGTCCGGCTCCCCGTATACAAGTGCCTTACCAATGGCCCGGAAATGGAACGTCCCTGTTTTTACGTTATGCCCTTTGTCTTTCGCTTCGGCTTCCGTCAGACCAACATTCGCCACCTCTGGACGGCTGTATGTGCATTTCGGAACCATTGTATAATCAATCGCATGCGGATTTTGACCCGCCATATGTTCCACCGCGACAATTCCTTCGTGTGATGCAACGTGTGCCAGCTGCAGACCGCCGATCACATCTCCAATCGCGTAAATATGCGCTTCTCCGGTCTGATACATGCTGTTTACTTGAATGACGCCGTTTTCTACTTTTGCTTCTACGTTGTTCAGTCCGATATCTTCAATGTTCGCCTGACGTCCAACCGAGACAAGAATTTTCTCGGCCTCAAGCGTCACTGTGGAGCCGTTCTGCTCTGCCTCGATAGTCACACCACCATCCGTGCGGGCAAATGTATCTGCCAGCACACGCGCACTCGTATGCACCTTGATTTTCCGCTTTTTCAGAAGACGCTCCATTTCTTTGCTGATCGCTTCATCTTCAAGCGGCAAAATGCGGTTCGCATACTCCACAACGTGCACATCCACACCGAGATCATTCAGCAAGGAAGCCCACTCAATGCCAATCACTCCACCGCCGATAATCAGCATCGACTTCGGCAATTCTGTCATGGCAAGCGCTTCGTCGCTCGTCAGTACGAACTCTCCATCAACCGCAAGACCTGGTAGAGGACGAGGACGGGAACCGGTCGCAATGAGTACGAACTTCGGCAGCAAAATTTCTGCGTTGCCATCCGGATATTCGATATTGATCGCTCCTGCCTGCGGAGAGAAAATGGACGGTCCCATAATGCGGCCTGTTCCATGATACACATCGATTTTCCCCTGCTTCATCAGATGCTGAACGCCTTTATGAAGCTGGTCAACAATTCCCTGCTTTCGCTCCTGTATGCGAGTGAAGTTAACCCCGATCTCGCCGGTTTCAACTCCGTACTCCGCTCCATTCTTAAGCGTATGGTATACCTCTGCACTGCGCAGCAGCGCCTTGCTTGGAATACAACCGCGATGCAGGCATGTTCCGCCGAGCTTATCTTTTTCGACTATTGCTGTTTTCATTCCGAGCTGAGCGGCACGGATTGCGGCTACATAACCGCCTGTGCCCCCGCCGAGAACAACTACGTCATACTCATTCGACATGTTCACGTTCCTCCATTACTTTATTTATGATGGATACGGGATAAAGCATGCTTGCCATCGCGCAGGAATGTGCTGCGGGAGCGCTGGACACGAGCGATGCGCTCTTCACACATGCGGTCCGCCGCTTTATATGTTGGAATGCCGTCCCGATTGGAAATCTCAATAACCGCCTGAATGTTTCCGTAAATCGTTTCTACCTTTTTCATTGCGCGGTCCCGGTTGTAACCTTCCAGCTCATCCGCCACATTGATCAGGCCGCCTGCATTAATGATATAGTCAGGTGCATACACAATGCCTCTCTCCTGCAAAATATCTCCATGGCGATCTTCTTTCAACTGATTGTTGGCTGCACCCGCTACGACGCGTGCTGTCAATTGTGGAATGGTTTCATCATTAATGATGGCTCCAAGCGCACATGGGGAAAAGATGTCGCATGTCTGGCTGTAAATGTCACCCGGATCAACCGCTTTCGCTCCGAAATCGTCGATCGCACGCTGTACGTTGTCTTTATTAATGTCAGTAACGATCAGATGCGCACCTTCTTCATGCAGATGGCGGCATAAATTATACGCTACATTTCCCACGCCCTGAACGGCAATGGTTTTGCCACTTAGGTCGTCTGTGCCGAACGCCTCTTTTGCTGCTGCCTTCATTCCTCGATACACACCATATGCTGTAACCGGGGAAGGATTGCCACTGCTGCCAAACGCCGGAGATACACCGGTTACATAATCTGTTTCGAGATGAATCAGATCCATATCGGCCACCGTTGTTCCTACATCCTCGGCTGTAATATAGCGGCCATTCAATCCTTGGATATAACGACCAAATGCACGAAACATTTCTGGATTTTTGTCGGTGCGCGGATTGCCGATGATAACTGCCTTGCCTCCACCGAGATTCAGGCCAGCACCCGCTGCCTTATATGTCATGCCGCGCGCCAGGCGCAGTGCATCTTCAATTGCTTCCGATTCAGAAGCGTATGTCCACATGCGCGTACCGCCAAGTGCCGGGCCAAGTGTTGTGTCATGAATGGCAATAATTGCTTTCAATCCAGAATTTGCGTCCTGGCAAAAAACAAGCTGTTCATAATCGTAGTTTTCCATGTATGAAAAAATGTTCATGGTGTTTTCCTCCTGAGGTGGGTTACTCTTCCCAATAAGGATAGGAGAGCATCGTCTACACAATTTATCTTAATGCAACATGCATGCCAAACACCTCATTACAGAAAGCGCTTACAAAATATGCGGATTTATGCGCATGCCCTCTGCAAAAACATGCGCACCCTGCAAAAAAATGCAGGCAATTATTTGCTATAATCCGTATTTTTCAATTTTATAATACAAATTACGAATGGAAAGTCCAAGATCACGGGCAGTAGCTGTCTTGTTGCCGTTCCGTCTGTCCAATGCGCCGCGAATAATGTCCGCTTCCACTTTTTCCAGCTGTTTATTCAACGGTTGATCCTCCAACTGCACATCTCCTGCCGAATATACAACTTTCCCCCCCTCCGCTTGCGTCTGGGATGGAATGCCTGCTAGTTCGGGCAAATGGTATGGCTGGATTACAACTTCCTGGAACCGCATATTGATCATCGAGCGGCTGATTACATTTTCGAGCTCCCGCACGTTGCCCGGCCAACTGTACCAGCACAGCTGCTCCAGTGCGGAAGGCGCGGCATTCTGTACATTGCGTCCATACTCCTGATTGTACTTATGAATCAGATGCCCGATCAGCTCCGGCAGATCTGGCAGCCGACTACGAAGCGGCGGAATTATGATCGGAAGCACATTAATCCGATAATACAAATCTTCCCGAAATGCCCCCTTCTGAATCGCCTGTTCCAGATTAACGTGAGTTGCGGCGATCACACGGACGTCAACCGCGATGGCTTTCGTACCGCCGATACGGACGATTTCTTTTTCCTGTAGCACCCGCAAAAGCTTCGCCTGTGTACTCATCGACAGTTCACCAATTTCATCCAGAAAAATCGTGCCGCCGCTCGCTTCTTCAAATAGCCCCTTCTTCCCCCCACGCTTCGCCCCAGTAAACGCTCCTTCGTCATAGCCAAACAACTCACTCTCAAGAAGCGACTCCGGAATTGCCGCACAGTTCACACGAACAAATTCATTATATTTACGGCTGCTTTCATTATGAATCGCATGGGCGAATAATTCCTTCCCCGTGCCTGACTCCCCACGCAACAGCACGGTAACCGGAGTCTCGGCAGCTTTGCGTCCTTGCTCTACAGCGGCCTGCATCCCGTCGCTTTGCCCGACAATATCAGCAAACGTATACCGAGCACGCAATGTTCGCACAAGCCGCTTTACCCGCTCAAGTTCTTCCGTTGCCTTCTTCATATCCGATATATCGTGAATGACTCCCACACTTCCCTTGAGCACTCCATCAACAATAATCGGCGCAACATTAACAATAACATCTTTCCTGCGCGGCCCGACTTTGATCGGTACGCCACGCACCGGACGCCCGGTGCGCAGCACTTGCATGTGCATACTTTCCCCTTCCGATATATCCACATCAGCCGGCTTGCCAATCACATCTTGCTCGGTCAATCCGGTCAGACGAGTATATGCAGGATTAATTATCAGCCCATTGCCTTCCGCATCTACAACCGAGATTGCATCATTCGATGAATGAATAATAGCCTGTAGCATACTTCGAGCATCTTCCATCAAGTTTTCCATCAGATTCCCCCCACTCTGAAAAAACTTGCAGACTCTCCTTTCATTTAACCAGACTTCCTGCAACAGAGCAACGATGGCCAACAATGTTTAGAGGCTGCCTCAGCCTCGTCCCCATTCATCCAGCCGACGTAATAGCCGGCTTTTTTCAATATAAGCCGTAATCGACGATCGCTCTGCATACAGATGCAGAGCGCCGAACAGTACGAGCAGCCCAATCTTCACAGATACCCCTAGACTATGGATGCAGAGTACGCCTCCTAGAAAACCGAGTGCATTGGCACCCGTATCGCCAAGCATCACCCGCCCGCGCAGATCGTCTCGAGCCGCCGCGACCATACACCCCAGTACACAGGCCCATACGAGCACTCCATCTAACGGAAGCGTACCAGCCGTCGCAGCTATTATCAATAACAGCCCACTTCCTTTCAACGCTCGCCCCGGACGAAGATCCAATAAATTAATTAGATTCGTTGACAGCATAATGAGCAGGACATCAGCTGCCATCTCTAACAAAGAGACAGGACGTACACTAGCAGCCAGCAATGCCAGGCAAAATGCAGCCAATACCTTGATCATTCCCGTTGTGACAACCCCATGCTGTAGAGCCAAAACGTGGCCCCGTAACCCTTTAGGGCCATCTGTTCCAAAACGATCATCAAACCAGCCAGCCAGTCCCATACCCGCGCTTGCCAGCATACCAACCGCAAGTTCGACGGTTTGCTGTGCCACCGCAATCCATACCGCTTCCATCAAAAACAAAGGCACAAACAACAATCCGTACCCGAGCGGAATGCTCTCTCTTCGGTAATTCAATGCTGTCCACCCACGTATTCTAAACAAAAACCGGACGGCTATCATGGCAACCACTCCCCATAGCCAGCCCCATCCTGCAGCCACCACGATCTCCCACATCTTCACCGCGCCTTTACTCGCTTCGATTGTAAAATACGCCGGACAGCCGCATACTGCCGACCTCGATGCCAGAAACCGGACCATGTTTTTCCGAGTTCTCGGTGACAGAACGGAAGTGGCAGCTCCTCAACAACAAGCCCGGCGCGCAGTACATCGATGGTCATAGCCACTTCGATGCCAAATCCGCAATTCCAGTCACGCACAGCTTCGATGGCGCGATGAGAAAGTGCACGCTGCCCGGATAAAGGCTGAACAATATGCCGTCCGGTCATCCGGTGAATCTCCCGGCAGGCCAGCCACTTAACCAGGCCAAACCCGCCCCGACGCGGCCTGGGGAGACGGCCTATAATCATATCAGCGCAGCTATTTTCAAAGTGAGCAAGAAGCTTCGCCGCATAAACAGCCGTACCACCCGTATCCGCATCAATAAACAAATACACCTCACTTTTATCTGCTGCTGCAATTCCACAGCGTAACGCCTGTCCTTTGCCTTTGTTTTCCCTAAGCCGGATTACCGTATCCGCATATGCATCCGCAATAAGAGCTGTACGGTCTGTACTGCCGTCATCCACCACAATCAGCCGGGACCCTGAAAGCGCCGGAATATCACGCAGCGCCTGAAGCGTATGCCCGATATAAGCCGCTTCATTGTAGGCCGGAACAATAATCGTAATTTCTCTCTTCATAAGCGTCTCCAATTCACCAACCAGCTCGGCAAAGTCAGACTACAGGCTTGTGCTGGATAAATACGACTGATCCCTTTGGCGTCAAGCAATCGATCCCCGATCTTCATTCGTACAAGCCACGTACTTCCCATACCTTCCCGCCCTTTTGCAAGGCAGTCTGCCATACTTGCATGTGTGCCAACCGCCACCAGCAAAGAGGCCTGCTGTTCATATGCATACAAAAGCGCTGCGTCCTCACTCGTTCCGAATGATGGGAGCACATGTGCCGTAAGCCCGAGTTCATGAATGCGGGCGGTACCAGGAGCCCGTCCATCCACATACGCATGGACGATTCGATCTGTGGCAGCCCTAAGCGCCTTGTCGCTTACACTATCCATATCTCCAAACACTATATCTGGTCGGAACCCTTCTGCCAGCAACGCATCTGCACCGCCATCGACCCCAATCAGTGCTGGACGGCACGTGCGAATATATGGAACAAGCGCGCGCAGATCTTCCCGGTAGGTACGCCCGCGCACAACAATAACCGCATGCCGGCCAGCAAGCGGTGTACGAAGCGGAAGAGTCGGGAGCGGGTGCAACAGCTCCTGTTTTTCACGGGCGGCATACCAAAGCGTATTGTCTACGAAGCGCGTCATGCGTTCATGAACCTGTCTTACAGCATCATATTGAACTGCATGCCACTGTTCACGTGTTACAGGAAGCAAGCGGGCAAGTAATGTACGCTCTCTGTGACGGAACAGACGGCAATCTTCAATCACAACGTGTTCCCCGCTCACCAGAGAGCGATACAAGTCGGGCTGTTCCAGACAATCATACAGCGGGATTCCCTGTTCAATCAGCAGACGCGCACCGTCTCCGGCATGCACAGTGCCAAGAGAGGGCTCGCAGTTGACGACCGCACGCACCTTGCGTTCAATTAAACTTCGGGCCGCCAGTTCATCAATTCCGGCATGGGCAATGACCGCAATATCGCCCGGCTGAATGTGCGGCACCATACGCTTGGTTACACTTCCGCACCGAACCGGACCGTGAGCGGTATATTTGTGCCGCATCAGGCGGGACAGCATACGGATCATCTCCTTTTTTCCTAGTATGCGTAACTGTACAAAAAAAATGAGCCGCATATCGCGACTCATTGGTACAATCAATTATTTTTTTACAACTTTTCCTGTCCAGCGCTTCATACCACCTGACAGATTGTATAAATTCTGTACCCCATGCTTCTTGAGAATACGAGCTGCCTGTGCGCTGCGCACCCCGGTCTCGCAGATCAGGTATGTGTCCTTGTCTTTTTGAATGCCTCCGACCGCTGTTTTCACCTGCATGAGCGGTATATTGCGGGCGTGCTGAATATGACCCTG
This sequence comes from Aneurinibacillus soli, assembly GCF_002355375.1. GTDB lineage: Bacteria > Bacillota > Bacilli > Aneurinibacillales > Aneurinibacillaceae > Aneurinibacillus > Aneurinibacillus soli. Next base: position 3,252,407 of record NZ_AP017312.1, read on the forward strand.
ACGGTATTCGTCCGTCTCACGCACATCGATGAACTGCTTGCCTTTCGGGTTTTTCAGAGCTTCGCTTAATTCGTCTGCCGTGATTTTTTTAACACCACGCGGCGGCAGCATCCGGAAGACGAAAAAGCCAAGCAAAAGTACAAGCAACGCTAAGCTTAACCAATCCATATCTCTGTCTCTCCTTTTCCAAAATACCTATAAAGGTATCGTACTATACGTTTTCATTTGATGCAATACGTGTCGCCTCCCGCTGTTGAATGAAACGAAGCCGAAGCAAGAAACAAGAAGCCCCGCATGTCAGTCCAACAATGAGTCCGACCCAGTAGCCAAACGCCTGCAGATCTGTATAATTCGCCAGCCCATAGCCCAGCGGCAAGCCAATAACCCAGTACGCGGCGAAGGCAATGACAGATGGCACAGTAACATCCTTGTAACCACGTAGCACCCCCTGGATAGGCGTAGCCAACGCATCCGATAGCTGAAAAAAAATCGCATACATCAAGAACTGTTGGGCGAGCATGAATACAGCAGTGTCTTTCGTATATAGCGCTGCGACCTGCCGATTAAACAGCCAGATACCGAGCGCGCAGACGAATGCCATACCAACCGCAAAGGCCAGTCCTAAGCGACTATAAGAACGCGCATCCCGATAGCGCTTCGCCCCCACCTCGAATCCAACCACGATCGTAAGTGCCGACGCAATACTCATAGGTACCATATATAAAAAGGACGCAAAATTAATCGCCACCTGATGCGCGGCGATTGCGACTGTACCGAAGCGGCTCATAAGCAACGTCACCGCCGAGAAAATACTTACTTCAAAAAAAATCGCAAAGCCAATGGGCAACCCGAGCTTCAGCTGCTCCACCCAGGCCGACACGGATACACGATACAACCTCTTCCCCACCTCGTATGTTGCAAACTGAGGCAGCCGCCGGACAACGTACAACGCAAGCAAAAAAATTACCCACTGTGTAACCGCCGTTGCATAGCCCGTCCCCACACCACCCATGCGAGGGAAACCAAACTTGCCATAAATCAGCACATAATTCAGCACCACATTAATCGGAAGCGACACAAGTGTAATCAACATCGTAATGCGTGCCTGCCCAAGCGCATCCATAAACGAACGCAACACCGTATACACTAAAAGCGGGAGAATCCCGAACGAAAGCCCAATTAAATACCGTCTGGCAATATCATGTACCACAGGCTCAAGCTTCATCGCATCAAGTAACGGAGTAACCGCAAACATCCCAGCTATAATGACAAGTACGGCAATGACAATCGACAAATATACGCCCTGCATAACCGTCGACGCCACATTTTCTTTACGCCCTCCTCCTAACAGATGAGCGACAATAGGTGTTATAGCGAGCAATACCCCATTAATTCCGGTAAAAAGCGGCATCCAGAGATTAACCCCAATCGCTACACCGGCAAGGTCATTCGCACTGGCGTGACCCGACATCACTGTATCAAAAAAACTCATCGAAAAAATACCAAGCTGTGTCACAAGAATCGGAAGCAAAAGAATAACAAACTGGCGCAATCGCTCTTGTGTGGAATGCGTTTGTTTCATTGTTTTTAAAGTCTCCACCGTTTCAATAAGAATGAATAGCAAGATTTCATTATAGCATAGCTGACATATACTTGTGCTTTCTGTAGAATCGAGTAACTTTGGTGGTGAAAGTAGCGAAGAGATACAAACGTAGCCCTGTGCTCTCAATCCAATGGAGAACACAGGGCTACGTTATTTTCGTACGCTTGTTATGATGCCGCAGGTAAGACTCGAACTCGCCTTATACCTTCAAAACTGAATGGAGAAGAAAAATCGCATTGTATTAGGTTAAGCCCTCGACCGATTAGTATTCGTCAGCTCCGCACATTGCTGCACTTCCACCTCGAACCTATCTACCTCATCATCTATAAGGGGTCTTACCAGCTTATGCTGTGGGAAATCTCATCTTGAGGGGGGCTTCACGCTTAGATGCTTTCAGCGCTTATCCCGTCCGCACATAGCTACCCAGCTGTGCTCCTGGCGGAACAACTGGTGCACCAGCGGTGCGTCCATCCCGGTCCTCTCGTACTAAGGACAGCTCCTCTCAAATTTCCTGCGCCCACGACAGATAGGGACCGAACTGTCTCACGACGTTCTGAACCCAGCTCGCGTACCGCTTTAATGGGCGAACAGCCCAACCCTTGGAACCTACTTCAGCTCCAGGATGCGATGAGCCGACATCGAGGTGCCAAACCTCCCCGTCGATGTGGACTCTTGGGGGAGATAAGCCTGTTATCCCCAGGGTAGCTTTTATCCGTTGAGCGATGGCCCTTCCATGCGGAACCACCGGATCACTAAGCCCGACTTTCGTCCCTGCTCGACTTGTAGGTCTCGCAGTCAAGCTCCCTTGTGCCTTTACACTCTGCGAATGATTTCCAACCATTCTGAGGGAACCTTTGGGCGCCTCCGTTACCTTTTAGGAGGCGACCGCCCCAGTCAAACTGCCCGCCTGACACGGTCCTTCATCCCGGTAAGGGATGCAAGTGAGAAGGCCAGCATTGTCAGGGTGGTATCCCAAGGACGCCTCCCCCGAACCTGACGGTCCGGCTTCAACGGCTCCCACCTATCCTGTACAAACAATACCAGCATTCAATATCAGGCTGCAGTAAAGCTCCATGGGGTCTTTCCGTCTTGTCGCGGGTAACCTGCATCTTCACAGGTAGTATGATTTCACCGAGTCTCTTGCCGAGACAGTGCCCAAGTCGTTACGCCTTTCGTGCGGGTCGGAACTTACCCGACAAGGAATTTCGCTACCTTAGGACCGTTATAGTTACGGCCGCCGTTTACTGGGGCTTCGGTTCAAAGCTTCGCCTTACGGCTAACCTTTCCCCTTAACCTTCCAGCACCGGGCAGGCGTCAGCCCCTATACTTCGCCTTGCGGCTTCGCAGAGACCTGTGTTTTTGCTAAACAGTCGCTTGGGCCTTTTCACTGCGGCCCCCTCGCGCTTTGACACGCTACCGGGGCACCCCTTCTCCCGAAGTTACGGGGTCATTTTGCCGAGTTCCTTAGCAAGAGTTTTCTCGCGCGCCTTAGGATTCTCTCCTCGCCTACCTGTGTCGGTTTGCGGTACGGGTACCTCACTCCTCGCTAGAGGCTTTTCTTGGCAGTGTGAGATCAGGGACTTCGCTACTATAATTCGCTCGCCATCACAGCCTGGCGTTACAGTGTACGGATTTGCCTATACACACGCCTCACTGCTTGGACAGACATAACCAGCAGTCTGCTCACCCTACCCTCCTGCGTCCCCCCGTTGCTCAAACGGAGTGGAGGTAGTACAGGAATTTCAACCTGTTGTCCATCGCCTACGCTTTTCAGCCTCGGCTTAGGTCCCGACTAACCCTGAGAGGACGAGCCTTCCTCAGGAACCCTTAGGCTTTCGGCGGAAAGGATTCTCACCTTTCTTTTCGCTACTTACACCGGCATTCTCACTTCCTGCCGCTCCACCAGTCCTTCCGGTCTGACTTCACCGCTGCAGGAACGCTCCCCTACCACTGACACCAACGGTGTCAATCCACAGCTTCGGTACTACGCTTAGCCCCGTTACATTTTCCGCGCAGAGTCACTCGACCAGTGAGCTATTACGCACTCTTTAAATGGTGGCTGCTTCTAAGCCAACATCCTGGTTGTCTGGGCAACTCCACATCGTTTCCCACTTAGCGTAGATTTAGGGACCTTAGCTGGTGATCTGGGCTGTTTCCCTTTTGACTACGGATCTTAGCACTCGCAGTCTGACTCCCGGACCGACTGTATCTGGCATTCGGAGTTTGACTGAATTTGGTACCCCGCGAGGGGCCCGCGTCCAATCAGTGCTCTACCTCCAGTACAGGCATCCGAGGCTAGCCCTAAAGCTATTTCGGGGAGAACCAGCTATCTCCGAGTTCGATTGGAATTTCTCCGCTACCCACACCTCATCCCCGCACTTTTCAACGTGCGTGGGTTCGGGCCTCCAGTGCGTGTTACCGCACCTTCACCCTGGACATGGGTAGATCACACGGTTTCGGGTCTACGACTACGTACTCATTCGCCCTATTCAGACTCGCTTTCGCTGCGGCTCCGGCCTATCCGCCTTAACCTCGCACGTAATCGTAACTCGCCGGTTCATTCTACAAAAGGCACGCCGTCACACATATAAAGTGCTCCGACTAGTTGTAGGCACACGGTTTCAGGTTCTCTTTCACTCCCCTCCCGGGGTGCTTTTCACCTTTCCCTCACGGTACTGGTTCACTATCGGTCGCTAGGTAGTATTTAGCCTTGGGAGATGGTCCTCCCGGATTCAGACGGGGTTTCACGTGTCCCGCCCTACTCAGGGTACGTCTCGGAGAGACAGTCATTTCGACTACAGGGTTGTTACCTTCTGTGACGGGCCTTTCCAGACCGCTTCATCTATGACTGTCCTTTGTAACTCCTATGTGAGACGCCCTACAACCCCAGAAGGCGAACCTTCTGGTTTGGGCTGTTCCGCGTTCGCTCGCCGCTACTGACGGAATCACTATTGTTTTCTATTCCTCAGGGTACTTAGATGTTTCAGTTCCCCTGGTCTGCCTCTCCCTGTCCTATGTATTCAGACAGGAGTACTACCCCATTACGGATAGTGGGTTTCCCCATTCGGACATCTTCGGATCAAAGCTCGCTTACAGCTCCCCGAAGCATTTCGTCGTTCGCCACGTCCTTCATCGGCTCCTAGCGCCAAGGCATCCACCGTGCGCCCTTTGTAGCTTAACCTCAAATTAGGTTATCACCAAAAAGGATTATCGTTTGGATTTTCCTAAATGCGTTTGTTTCTTCTCTCATTCAGTTTTCAAGGTACAACTTTTATATGCAGCAGTGTGTGTAACCACTACCGGCCCGGCAACGTCCTACTCTCCCAGGGAGTTGCCCCCCAAGTACCCTCGGCGCTAAAAGACTTAACTTCTGTGTTCGGGATGGGAACAGGTGTGACCCTTTTGCCATCGTTACCAGACTAACAGGATGTTGGTCGTTCCACGTTGCGGACAGGACGTCCGCGCCTTTAGTGGAACCTCCACTATTGCTA